>JANQTK010000030.1:2034-7778 GCA_030731695.1 Polaribacter sp. | reverse complement strand
AATTAAAATCCTGAAGATTTTACAGTTTTAATAATTCTTCCTGCAATTTTATATGGATCACCATTTGAAGCTGGTCTTCTATCTTCTAACCAACCTTTCCATCCTTTTTGAACAGTGATGATTGGGATTCTGATAGATGCTCCTCTGTCAGAAACACCATAAGCAAAATCATGAATAGAAGCAGTTTCGTGTTTACCTGTTAAACGTTGATCGTTAAATTCACCATAAACTTCAATATGTTCTTTAACAACTGGTCTAAAAGCTTCACAGATTTTCTCATAAACTTCACGTGAACCACAAGTTCTTAACGTTGAGTTTGAGAAGTTTGCGTGCATTCCTGAACCATTCCAATCCATATCTTTACCTAATGGTTTTGGGTGATATTCAATATACCATCCGTATTTTTCAGTCAATCTGTCTAATAAGTAACGAGCAACCCAAATTTCATCTCCTGCTTTTTTAGCACCTTTAGCAAATAATTGGAATTCCCACTGACCTGAAGCAACCTCTTGGTTGATTCCTTCAAAGTTTAAACCTGCATCAATACACAAATTTGCATGCTCTTCCACCATAGCTCTTCCATGAGTATTTAACCCTCCTACAGAACAATAATACATTCCTTGTGGAGCTGGATAACCTCCAATTGGGAATCCTAAAGGTAATAAGGTTTTCTTGTCCATGATAAAGTATTCCTGCTCAAAACCAAACCAAAAATCATCATCTTCATCATCGATAGTAGCTCTACCATTAGAAACGTGTGGAGTTCCATCAGGATTTAAAACTTCTGTCATTACTAAATAACCATTTATTCTTGCTGGATCTGGATAAATTGCAACTGGTTTTAACAAACAGTCAGAAGAACCCCCTTCAGCTTGTCTTGTTGAAGAACCATCAAAAGACCACATTCCTAATTCTTCAATAGTTCCTTGAAAGTTTTCATGCTCTTCAACTTTGGTTTTACTTCTCATATTTTGAGTTGGATAATATCCATCTAACCAAATGTATTCTAATTTAATTTTTGCCATAGTAAATTATTCTATAAGTTAATTAAGGTAACAAAAATCAAATATTTTAGCTAGATATCAAAAAAAATAGGGGTAAAAATTTGATAATCAATTAAAAATAATTTTATCCCTAATTTTTATAGGGTATATTTGCATAAAGAATAAAATTTACTATTTAAAAATCATATTATGTCAACAATTAGATTTGCTGCATTACAGGAAAGTAGAAACAGAATTGCATTAAAAATAGAAGAGAAAGAAAAAAGATCTGCATTGTTTGGAAAAAATGTTTTCAATAAACATGCTATGCAACAGTATCTTACAAAAACGGCTTTCGAAAGTGTGATGAATGCTATTGAAAAAGGTACACAAATCGATCGTAAAATTGCTGATCAAGTGGCAGTTAGCATGAAAGATTGGGCAATTTCAAAAGGAGCAACACATTATACACACTGGTTTCAACCATTAACAGGCGCCACTGCCGAAAAACACGATGCTTTTTTTGAGTCTATCAATGGGAGTGTGGCTGTAGAAAAATTTGATGGTGAGCAATTGGTACAACAAGAACCTGATGCCTCAAGTTTTCCTAATGGAGGTATCAGAAATACCTTTGAAGCAAGGGGTTATACAGCTTGGGATCCAACTTCACCTGCCTTTATTTTTGAAACTACTTTATGTATTCCAACCATTTTTGTGGCATATACTGGTGAAGCTTTAGATAACAAAACGCCTTTGTTAAGAGCTTTACAAGCCATTGATATTCACGCAACAGCAGTTTGTAAATATTTTGATAAAAATGCTACTAAAGTCAATGCTACTTTGGGCTGGGAACAAGAATATTTTTTGATTGATGATGCGTTGGCTCAATCAAGACACGATATTTTAATGACTGGTAGAACTTTGTTGGGACATACGCCTGCAAAAGGGCAACAATTGGATGATCATTACTTTGGCAGTATTCCATTAAGAGCCATGAATTTTATGCGCGATTTAGAGCAAGAATCGATGTTGTTAGGAATTCCTGTAAAGACAAGACACAATGAAGTGGCACCCAATCAATTTGAATTGGCACCGATTTTTGAGGAGGTAAATTTGGCTGTTGACCACAATTCTTTATTGATGGATGTCATGGGTAAAATTGCCAGAAGACATCATTTTAAAGTGTTATTTCATGAAAAACCATTTGCTGGAATCAATGGTTCTGGGAAACATAACAATTGGTCTTTGTCAACTTCTGATGGAACAAATTTGTTGAGCCCTGGGAAAACTCCCATGAAAAATTTACAGTTTTTAACCTTTTTTGTGAATACTATCAAAGCTGTTTATGAAAACGAGGAATTGCTCAGAGCTTCCATTGCATCTGCAAGTAATGATTATAGATTGGGAGCTAACGAAGCGCCTCCTGCAATTATGTCTGTTTTTATTGGAACGCAATTGTCTAACGTGTTGGATGAGTTGGAAAATGTAACTATTGGGAAATTATCTCCTGAAGAAAAAACCGATTTAAAATTGAATATTATTGGTAAAATTCCTGAAATTTTATTGGATAATACTGATAGAAACAGAACGTCGCCTTTTGCATTTACAGGAAATAAATTTGAGTTTAGAGCGGTAGGTTCTTGGGCAAATTGCGCCATTCCAATGACTATTTTAAATACCATTGTAGCCAAACAATTGAAAGATTTTAAAAAGGAAGTAGATATTTTGATTGATGATAAAAATCTTAAAAAAGATGAAGCCATTTTTAATGTATTGAGAGAATACATCAAAGAATGTAAAAAAATCAGATTCGAAGGTGATGGTTACAGCGAATCATGGGAAAAAGAAGCTAAAAAAAGAGGGTTAAGCAATAACAAAACAACACCTGAAGCGCTAAAAGTAAAAGTTTCTAAAAAAGTGATTGACTTATTTCAAGAAATGGAAGTCATGAATAAAATAGAAATGGAAGCTCGTTATGAAATTGAATTGGAAGAATATACCAAACGTTTGCAAATTGAAAGTCGTGTTTTGGGCGATATTGCTCGAAATCACATTGTTCCTGTTGCCATCAAATATCAAAATACTTTGCTTGAAAACACCAAGAATTTGAAAGAAATTTTTGGAGAAGATTTTAAAAATATCGCCAAAGAACAAATCGAACTAATTATGATTATTTCCAATCATATTACCGAAATCAATGCGCTTTCTTTACAAATGATTGAAGCTCGAAAAAAAGCAAATCTGTTGCATGGCTTGGAATCTGCAAATGCGTATTGCAACAATGTAAAACCATTTTTCGATCAAATTCGATATCATTGTGATAAATTAGAAACCATGGTTGATGACGGTTTGTGGCCATTAACCAAATACCGAGAATTATTATTCACTAGATAATAGAAAACATCCTACTTTTCAGTAGGATTTTTTTTGTAAAAGAGTAAATTTGCAAACGCAACATACCTATTCATATGAGTCAAGAAGTTTCAAAAAGATACGCACAAAGAGGTGTTTCTGCCGCAAAAGAAGATGTTCACAACGCAATTAAAAACATTGACAAAGGTCTTTTTCCGAAAGCTTTTTGCAAAATCGTACCCGATTATTTAACCAATGATGACGATTATTGCTTGATTATGCATGCAGATGGCGCAGGAACAAAATCTTCTTTGGCATACATGTATTGGAAAGAAACTGGTGATGTATCAGTTTGGAAAGGCATTGCGCAAGATGCATTAATCATGAATATTGACGATTTAATTTGTGTAGGTGCTACAGATAATATCATGCTTTCATCTACAATTGGAAGAAATAAAAGCAAAATTCCGGGTGAAGTGTTGTCGGCAATCATCAACGGAACTGAAGAATTAATTGAAGACTTAAAAAAATTCGGAGTCACCATTCATTCAACAGGAGGAGAAACAGCGGATGTTGGAGATTTGGTTAGAACCATCATTGTAGATTCTACAGTAACTGCTCGAATGAAACGTGCAAATGTCATAGACAATGCGAATATTAAACAAGGTGATGTCATTGTTGGTTTGACTTCTTTTGGACAAGCAACTTACGAAACAGCGTATAATGGAGGTATGGGTTCTAATGGATTGACATCAGCAAGACATGATGTTTTTCATAAGTATTTAGCCAAAAAATATCCCGAAAGTTTTGATGCGGCTGTTCCAGAAAATTTGGTGTATTCAGGGAATATTACATTGACAGATAAAGTTGATAATTCTCCAATTGATGCAGGAAAATTAGTTTTATCTCCAACAAGAACATACGCCCCAATCATCAAAGAAATTTTATCAAAATACACTGCTGATGAGATTCACGGAATGGTACATTGTTCAGGTGGTGCACAAACTAAAATTTTACACTTTGTTGATAATTTGCACATCATTAAAGATAATTTATTTCCAATTCCGCCTTTATTCAAATTGATTCAAGAGCAATCAAAAACCGATTGGAAAGAAATGTATCAAGTGTTTAATTGTGGGCACAGAATGGAATTGTACGTTTCTGCAGCAATTGCTGATGACATTATTGCAATTTCAAAATCATTTAATGTTGATGCTCAAATTGTGGGTCGTGTTGAAGATTTTAATTCTGATGAAAATCAGAACCTAACCAAAAAACTGACAATTAAAAGTGAGTTTGGGGTTTTTGAGTATTAGTATTTTTTGAAATCTATAAGTTATCAACTTTTTCTTGTTGATAAGTTTTAAAATGCTGATATTTAGTTATCTATATAAAAGTCAATGATTTTTATGATAAATATCATGTTTTGCAAATCATATTTTAAGGAAATTTCACATGCAAAAAAACAACCTCAAAAACGTATTTTATCATGTCAATTTCAGAGACTTCTTCCATCAAAAAAACACCAAAAATTACCCGAGAATCTGCCTTAAAAGCAGCATTGATTTATTTTAAAAACGATGAGTTAGCAGCATCAGTTTGGTTGAATAAATATGCATTAAAAGATTCAGAAGGTACCATTTATGAAAGTTCTCCTGATGACATGCACCACAGAATTGCCAAAGAAATCGCAAGAATTGAAAAAAAATATCCAAATCCACTTTCAGAAAAGGAAATATTCGATGTGATTAAAAATTTCAACTACATTGTTCCTCAAGGAAGTCCAATGGCTGGTATTGGAAATCCTTTTCAAATTGCCTCACTTTCCAATTGTTTTGTCATCGGAAATAATGGAGAATCAGATTCTTATGGAGGCATTTTAAAAATTGATCAAGAGCAAGTGCAATTGATGAAAAGAAGAGGTGGAGTTGGGCATGATTTGTCTCATATTCGTCCAAAAGGATCGCCTGTAAAAAATTCCGCGTTAACATCCACAGGTATTGTTCCTTTTATGGAACGTTATTCAAATTCCACAAGAGAAGTGGCGCAAGATGGCAGACGTGGAGCGTTAATGCTATCAGTTTCTATCAATCATCCTGATGCTGAAGATTTTATTGATGCAAAATTAGAACAAGGCAAAGTGACTGGCGCAAATGTATCTGTAAAAATTGATGACGAGTTTATGAAAGCTGTAAAATCAGATTCAAAATACATTCAAAAATATCCTGTTTTTAGCAAAAATCCAGTGTTTCAAAAAGAAATTGAAGCGTCCAAAATTTGGAAAAAAATAGTGCACAATGCTTGGAAATCAGCTGAACCTGGAATTTTATTTTGGGATACTATTATCAAAGAATCAGTTCCAGATTGTTATTCTGATGTTGGTTATAAGACAGTTTCCACAAATCCTTG
>JANQTK010000030.1:0-1934 GCA_030731695.1 Polaribacter sp. | reverse complement strand
AGTTTGATGACACAAACATCCTCAGGGATTGAGCCTGTTTTTATGCCAGTGTACAAACGAAGAAAAAAGGTAAATCCGAATGATAAAAATGTAAAAGTTGATTTTGTGGATGAATTGGGAGATTCTTGGGAAGAATTCGTGGTATTTCATCACAAATTTAAAACGTGGATGGAAGTAAATCAAATCAATACGAATCGAAATTTTACGCAAGAACAAATTGACGAATTGGTCAAAAAATCACCTTATTACAAAGCAACTTCTAATGATATAGATTGGCTAAGCAAAGTTACCATGCAAGGAGCCATTCAAAAATGGGTTGATCATTCCATTAGTGTTACCATTAATTTACCCAATGATGTAACTGAAGAATTGGTTGGCGAATTGTATGTAAAAGCTTGGGAAGTGGGTTGCAAAGGCGTTACTGTTTACAGAGATGGTTCGCGTTCTGGAGTTTTGATTTCAAATGATGAAAAAAAGGTAGAAACTATTGGTATTTTTCCTGTTAAACGTCCTCAAATTTTAGAAGCGGATGTAGTTCGTTTTCAAAATCAAAAAGAAAAATGGATTGCTTTGGTTGGTTTGGTTGATAACAAACCGTACGAAATTTTCACAGGATTGCTTGATGACGAAAACGGAATTGTATTGCCACAATGGGTTGAAAAAGGCCTAATTGTCAAAAATTATGATGATGATGGACAATCTAGATATGATTTTCAATACCAAAATAAGTTAGGATATAAAACCATTATTGAAGGATTATCCTATAAATTCAATCCAGAATTTTGGAATTATGCCAAGTTAATATCAGGAATTATGCGTCATGGAATGCCCATTCATAAAGTTATTGAGTTAATAAATACCTTACATTTTGATAACAATTCTATCAATACTTGGAAAAGTGGCGTGCAAAGAACCTTAAAAAGATATGTGGAAGATGGCATTATTGCCAAAGGCCAAACTTGCGAAAATTGTGATTCAAAAGCATTGATTTATCAAGAAGGCTGTTTGACTTGTAAAGATTGTGGGTCGTCAAAATGTGGGTAAATTTTTAATTTACTTTGTCAAAAATAAAGTCAATTCGAAAATCATCGCTAGAAATAATAGCCTTTAATTGTTTGTTTTCAAGGTAATAATGAATCTTTTTTGGGAATTCGTTTTGCGGATTTTCACATACAAATGAAGTGTCTGTTTGCGAAGTAAATTTGAAATATGTTGGCGTTTCATTCACATTAGAAACCATGAAGTGCAAGGTATCATTGATTTCAAGAATACTCATTTGTTCATTAAAAACTGTTTCTCCATTATTAATGGTGATTCCCATTCCTGTCAAATCACTTTTCCAGTTTTCATAGGTTTTATTGCCTTCAGTGTCATTCAAACGAATCCAATTCCCGACTAAAAAAGTGGGTTTTGAAGGTTTTTTTTCTTCTTTTTGACAAGATGTCAATAAAATAATGCTTACAAATAAAATTAGTGTTCTCATAAAAATTATTTTCCTTTTTTCAAAGATACCCATAAAAATTGTAAATTCGCACACTTAGAAAAGAGGACACAATGATCGAAAAAATACGAATTGTAAAACAGCGTTATGACGAAGTTTCTGACTTGATAATTCAGCCAGAAATAATTTCAGATCAAAAACGATACATACAATTAAGCAAAGAATACAAGGACTTAGGAAAGGTTGTACACAAAGGAAATGAGTACATTTCGTTATTAAATAGTATTGACGAAGCAAAAGAAATCATTGCTGATGGTTCGGATGCTGAAATGGTGGAAATGGCAAAAGCCGAAATGGATGAAGCTCAAGACAAAATTCCCGCTATAGAAGATGAAATCAAATTTTTGTTGATACCAAGAGAACCTGAAGATTCTAAAAATGCTGTGGTTGAACTGCGTGCTGGAACAGGTGGTGATGAAGCCAGTATTTTTGC
>JANQTK010000029.1 GCA_030731695.1 Polaribacter sp. | reverse complement strand
TTTCAAAACCTCTTTTTAAATGAAAATGATTTCACAAAATTAGCAATGTTGTTGGCAATTTACGAACATCCCAAAGCATCAGAAATAATAGAAAAGCAATCAGCTTTCATTACAAATTCCGATAGATTGCAACGTTTTAAATGGTTGTTACCTTCACTTTCTTCGGATGAAAAAGTACGAGATCAATTTATGAAATCGCTTTTGCAAAAAGAGAATCGTGAAAAAGAATCTTGGGTAGAAGCTGGATTGAATAACATTCATCATCCATTGCGTCAAAAATCAGCAATAAAGCATGTGAAATCAATTTTAGAGAAATTAGAAGAAGTGCAATTAACGGGTGATATTTTCTTCCCAAAAGGTTGGTTAGCAAGTTCTATTGGAAACTATTCTTCTAAAGAAGCACATAAAATTTTACAGGATTTTTTAACTGAAAACCCAAAATACAATCCTATTTTATTAAAAAAATTACAACAAACAACAGATAATTTAATAAAGGCGCAAAGCATCAAAAAATAATATGGAATTATCTCAACTTCAATCTTCAGAAATAAAAAACCTTGATTTGTTGGCAAAACAAGTCGTAGAAGGATTCATTACTGGTATGCATAAAAGTCCATTTCATGGATTTTCAGTAGAATTTTCTGAACACAAATTATACAATAAAGGCGAAAGCACACGTCATATTGATTGGAAATTGTTTGCCAAAACCGAGAAATTATACACCAAAAAATACGAAGAAGAAACCAATTTACGCTGTCATATTATTATTGATAATTCTGCTTCTATGCATTATCCAATAGTAAAAAATCAAAGATTAGATTCCTTAAATAAAGTCGGATTTTCAGCAGTTGCATCCGCTTGTTTGATGGAAATTTTAAAACGTCAAAGAGATGCTGTTGGATTGAGTATTTACTCAGATTCTTACGAATATTATGCTCCCGAAAAAGGGAGTGAACGTCACAGAAAAATGTTGTTGCATCAATTGGAAAAAATAGTGGAGTCAACTTCTAAAAAAACAACAGATACTTATAAATATTTACACGAAATTGCTGAAAAAATTCATAGAAGATCCTTAATTTTTCTGTTTACGGATATGTTTCAAACAGATCATGAAAGTGAGGAATTGTTTGAAGCATTGCGGCATTTAAAATACAACAAACACGAAGTAGTTTTGTTCCACACCTATGATGCAGAATTGGAATTGAACTTCAATTTTGACAGTTCGCCCAAAAAATTAGTAGATGTTGAGACTGGCGAGTCTATAGATTTGTATGCTGAAAATATTCAAAGTAGCTACAAATTATTAGTAGAAAACTATTTTAAAGCATTGAAAAATAAATGTTTACAATACAAAATCGATTATGTTCCAGTAGATATTCAAAATGGATTTACAACAGTGCTCACAAACTATTTCATAAGTAGAAGAAAATTTTTATAATTTTCTTTGTCAGAAATAAAAACAAGAGTATATTTGCATCCGCAATACCGCTATAGGTAGCAACGGTTTGGTAGTTCAGTTGGTTAGAATACATGCCTGTCACGCATGGGGTCGCGGGT
>JANQTK010000028.1:2570-7826 GCA_030731695.1 Polaribacter sp. | reverse complement strand
GTTGATGCACAACAACGTGAAAAGAGCAAATAAATTACTACATTAGGCGCTGAAAGAGAAAATATGATAACACAAATTAGGGGTAAATTAGTTGAAAAAAATCCAACAGATGTTGTAGTAGATTGCAATGGTGTTGGCTATTTGTTGCATATTTCGTTAAATACTTTTACTGCTTTGCCTTCAGATGAAAATGTAATGCTTTTTGCTCATTTGGTTGTTAGAGAAGATGCCCATATTTTATATGGATTTGCTACCAAAACGGAAAGAGAAGTATTTAAGTTATTGATTTCTGTTTCGGGTGTAGGACCAAGTATTGCAAGAACCATGTTGTCATCCATGACAGCAGATGAAATTCAGCATGCTATTGCTTCTGGACAGGTGCAAATCATTCAATCTGTAAAAGGAATTGGCGCTAAAACCGCCCAAAGAGTTTTGGTAGATTTGAAAGATAAAATCTTGAAAACCTTTGATATGGATCAAGTTTCTTCCCCAACAAACAATACCAACAAAGATGAAGCGTTATCTGCTTTAGAAGTTTTAGGTTTCCAAAGAAAGCAATCCGAAAAAATTGTAAATAGCATTGCTAAAGAACATCCTGATGCAAGCATCGAAAAAATCATTAAACTCGCTTTAAAAAATCTATAATCAATTGATTAAAGTTTTGAAAAAAATACTTTTAACCACTCTTTTTACTTTTTTAGTAAGCAATTTTGCGTACGCTCAAACGAGCACCACTAAAGATTCAACAAACGTTCAAAAAGATACAATTCCATTAAAATACGATTTCAAATACACACAAAAAGGCGGACTTTTCTTAGATGATTTAGCCAAGAAAGTTGTGATTTTTGACAAAGCATTGGACAAATATGTAATTGTTGAAAAAATAGGAGATTATTATACCAAAACTCCCATTTTCTTAACAAGAAAAGAATACGAACAATACCGTTTAAAACGAGATATGTTGCAGTATTTTAAAGACAAAGTGGGCGCAACAAACAGCAAACGAAAAGGCGCTTTAGAGGCTCAAAAAGATTTATTGCCAGATTATTACGTAAATTCTAAATTCTTTGAAACCATTTTTGGTGGAAATACTATCAAATTTACCCCTACAGGGAACTTGAATTTGAAATTGGGTTTCATCTATCAAAATACCGAAAATCCGCAAATTTCAGAAGAAAACAGACGTAGTTTTACGTTTGATTTTGACCAACAAATCAATGCTAGTTTGCGAGCAAAAGTAGGTGAACGTTTAGAATTTACAGCTAATTACGACACACAGGCTACGTTTGATTTTCAAAATTTAATAAAATTAGATTATACACCCACTGAAGACGATATCATTCAAGGAATTGAAATCGGAAACGTTTCTATGCCCATCAAAAATTCATTAATTAATGGCGCACAAACCTTATTTGGGGTAAAAACCAAGTTGCAATTTGGAAAAACATCAGTTACAGGTGTTTTCTCACAACAAAATTCAGAAAGTAGAAATATCATTGCGGAAGCAGGCGCTTCTATTCAACCTTTTGAATTAAGAGCAACAGATTATGACAACGATCGTCACTTTTTCTTATCACAGTTTTTTATTGATAATTATGAAAATTCTTTAAAAAATTATCCTTTGGTAAGCAGTCAAGTAAACATCACTCGAATTGAAGTTTGGATTACTAATAGAAATGCTGCCACTGACGATTTTAGAAGTATTGTTGCTTTTGCGGATTTGGGCGAATTGAATAATACAAATTCGACTTATCGAAATTTAGTAGATGATTCTGGCACAGTTTTACCCTCAAATGCAGTAAGTATCAACTCCAATGGACAAGTGCTTTTTATACCACAAAACGAAGCAAATAACATTTATGACCCAACAGTTTTAAGTGGAATCAGAGATATTTCATCTGTAGATAATACGCTGATTTCTCGTTTTCAGATGGATCAAGGAACAGATTATTCGATTTTAGAAAATGCCCGAAGATTGACAAGCAATGAATATACCTTGAATCCACAGTTGGGGTACATTTCATTAAATAGAAGATTGAATGATGGTGAAGTTTTGGCTGTTGCTTATGAATATACAGTTGCAGGAAGTGTGAATGGAAGCACCAAAAGATCTTTTAAAGTGGGTGAATTCTCTAATGATGGAATTCAAGCTCCTCAAAATTTAGCGGTAAAATTATTACGTTCAGAAATCTTACAAACGTTTCGTAGAAATACAATTACGAATCAAGATGAATCTTTTCCAACTTGGCGTTTGATGATGAAAAACGTCTATGCTTTAGGCGCATTTCCATTGACGCAAGACGGATTTCGATTCGAAATTCAATACAGAGATGATGATACAGGAATTCCTTCAAATACCCTACAAAATGCACAAACAGCAGGCATCCCAAACATCCCTTTAATTCAATTATTTGATTTGGATCAATTAGACCAAAGTCAGTTTAGAACTGCTGATGGTTTTTTTGATTATGTAGAAGGAATTACTGTGAATTCGCAAAATGGTTATGTAATTTTCCCAACAGCGGAACCTTTTGGAAATGGCTTAGAAAATGACTTAACAAATCCTGCTGATTCCAAATTTTTATTTAAAGAATTGTATTTGAATACCAAAATCAATATTCAAAATAACTTTCAAAATAAAGACAAATATTTTCTAAAAGGGTATTTCAAATCGGACAATGCAGGTGGCATTCCAATTGGTGCTTTCAACGTTCCTCAGGGTTCTGTAAAAGTAACTGCAGGTGGAAGACAATTGGTGGAAGGTGTAGATTTTGTGGTAGATTATCAATTAGGAAGAGTTCAGATTTTAGACCCAGGTTTGCAAGCTTCAGGAACACCAATTAATATTTCTACTGAAAACAATGCTGTTTTTAATCAACAACGAAAAACCTTTATGGGAATTGATGTTGAACATCGTTTTTCTGAAAACTTTATCCTTGGTGGAACCATTTTAAATGTGATGGAAAGACCACTAACTCCAAAAATAAATTTCGGTTCAGAGCCAATTGACAACACCATGTTTGGTTTGAATGTAGATTTTTCAACGGAAGTACCGTATTTTACAAAATTGGCAAACAAATTACCTTTCGTAGATACTGATGCTCCCTCTAATTTATCTGTTAGAGGAGATTTTGCGTATCTAATGCCTGGGTCTCCCAAAGGAATTGACGTTACAGGAGCTGCAACAACCTATATTGATGATTTTGAAGCTTCTCAAATTCCCATCAGTTTGATTTCTCCTTTAGATTGGTATGAAGCCAGTACACCACGCTTTTTTAGCGGATTTAATGGCGATCAAAGTGATTTGTCTTACAATTACAAACGTGGAAAATTGGCTTGGTATAGCATTGACCAAATTTTTTATGGTATTGGACAAACACCTGAAAGTGTTGATGCTGACGAACTATCGAGAGCTGAAACTAGACAAATCAATTTCAGAGAATTATTTCCAAATCAACAACTAGATATCACACAAAATGCTCAAATCAGAACCTTAGATTTGGCATATTTCCCAGAAGAAAGAGGTTCATATAACTTTAATCCAAATGCAAGTATTGTAAATGGCGTTGCGAAATTGCCAAATCCTGAAACCAATTGGGGTGGAATTATGCGAGCGTTGAACACCAATAATTTTGATCAGGCGAACGTAGAATACATTCAATTTTGGGTGATGGATCCGTATCAAAATTATTCCATTACCACTGAAGAAGGTTTGCCTGTTGATGTAAATCCGAATGATATTTCTAATCAAGTGGGTGATTTATACATCAATCTAGGAAATATTTCAGAAGACATTTTAAAAGACAATCGCAAAATGTTTGAAAATGGATTGCCTGCAGACGGATTAAAAATTGACGGCAACAACATCAACAAAACAACTTGGGGAGATGTCCCAAGAAATCCATCCATCATTTATGCTTTTAACGAAGAAGATGCTGCCAGAATAAATCAAGATTTGGGTTTTGATGGATTGAATGATACCGAAGAAAAAGCATTGCCTGGAATCGGAATTTACAGCTCTTTAACAGATCCTGCTGCAGATAATTTTTCGTTTTTTAGAGGATCTCAGTTGGATGCTTTAAATGCTTCAATTATCAGACGATATAAAGATTTTAATAATACTCAAGGAAACTCACCAACCTTAAATCAGTCTACTGAACCCTTCCCTACTTCATCTACAACGTATCCTGATGTGGAAGACATCAACAGAGATCAAACCATGAATACTGTTGAAAGTTATTTTCAATACAAAATTTCAATGAACAGAAATGATTTGGTAAAAGGAAGAAATTTTATTGTTGATGAAAAAACTACTTCTGTTACGCTTGAAAATGGCAATACACAAGAAACAAAATGGTATCAATTTCGAGTGCCTATCAGAAGCGGAACTCCTGTAAATGGTATTACTGATTTCAATAGCATCCGTTTTATAAGAATGTTTTTAACAAATTTCAAAATGCCAGTGGTAATGCGTTTTGGTGAGCTTGATTTAGTTCGTGGTGACTGGAGACGTTATGTAAGAACCATCAATCCAACCATCAATCCTGAAAGAGATTTGAATCAAACAGAATTGGAAGGTTTTGAAGTGGGTGTTGTAAGTATTGAACAAAACAACGGAAGCTATATTCAACCTCCAGGAATTGAAAGAGAGCGTTTGCAAGGAACAACCACAGTTCAATTGCAAAACGAACAATCTGTAACGTTAAAAGTGACCAATTTAGAGCCTAACAATACACGTGCTATTTATAAAAATATTAGTGTTGATTTGCGTCGTTTCAAAAACTTAAAAATGTTTATGCATTTGCAAGGTGATGAAGGTTTTGCTGCTGTAATTCGTTTGGGAACAGATTTGGGAGAAAACTTTTATGAACTAGAATTGCCTTTAGCAGTTAGTAGTGGCGGAAATAGTCAGTTAGATATTTGGCCCGAAGAAAATAATTTAGATGCCTTTTTAGAAACCTTTGGAAAAGTAAAACTAGAAAGAGATGCTATTGGTGCTCCTATAAATGAAGTGTATACTTCTTCAACACAAAGCGCCAATCTTCCTTATAAAATAAGTGTAAAAGGAAACCCAACGTTGGCGCAATTAAGAACCATTATGTTGGGTTTAAAAAATACGTCAGTTACCAATAAAACTGGAGAAATTTGGTTCAATGAATTGCGTTCATCTGGTTTTGATAACAAAGCAGGATGGGCTGCAGTGATCAATGCTGATGCAAATTTTGCAGATGTAGCCAATGTTTCTGTATCTGGAAG
>JANQTK010000028.1:0-2470 GCA_030731695.1 Polaribacter sp. | reverse complement strand
CAAAATCCAAATAGCGAATTTTCGAGAGATTATACCAAAAGAACAAGCATTAGTTTTATCAATGTGAAAAAGAATCGAAATCCAAATTCAACCAAAAAACCAAAGTTTTATGATGTAGAGAATTTGGCGGTTTCGTATTCACAGAATAGTGAGTTTCATAGAGATTATAATGTACAGAAATATGTCAATGAAAATGTAGCAGCTTCAGCAGCATATAATTTTAATTTTGATTCAAAACCAATTGAATTCTTTAAAAATAATGACTCTATTTTTAGGAGCAAATATTTGAAGTTCATCAAAGATTTAAACTTCAATCCAATTCCAAAAACAATTGCTATTAATTCGAGAATCAACAGAAGTTATAACGAGCAACAATCACGAAATTTAGTTCCAGGATTGTCAGCTCAACCAGAATTAATTCAACGTAGATTTTTATTTGACTGGGATTACACCATTGGTTTTGATTTGACAAAATCATTGCAACTAAATTTCAATGCTACCAATAATTACATTTATGATGCTTTTGGAAGTGGCGAACAATTGCAAATTTTTGATAATTTTTTCAATACAGGAAGACCAAATCATTATCATCAAAAGTTAAATGCAACCTATAATATTCCTTTGGATAAATTCCCTTTTTTAAATTTTATTAAAGCAGATTATGGATATTCAGCTGATTTTGATTGGCAAGTTTCTTCGCAAGATCAAACCATTTTAGAACAAGTTGGAAACGTAATTCAAAATGCAAATACGCACAATATCAATACCGATTTTTCATTTGATAAAATTTACAAAAGCCTAAACTTTGAAAAACTTTTATTGACAAAAGCACAACGCAAAAATGCGAAAGACAAAAATATTCGCATCAATCCTCCAAAAAAACTTCCAGTTGGAAAACAGTTTTTAAAGGGTGCTTTTGATGTATTGACTTCTGTAAAAAAAGCAACCATTAGTTACACCGAAAATAACGGACAATTTTTACAAGGATACAATGAACCTATAGGGTTTTTAGGCGGAGCTCCCACTGCATTTGCTTTTGGAAGTCAGGTTGATATAAGGAACAAGGCGCTCGAAAATGGTTGGTTAGTTACCAGAGTTGATGGTGCAGAATATTTCAACAAAACATACAGTAGAACGCAATACAACAAATTGGATTATACATTTATTGTAAAGCCATTCAATGATTTAGACATTGATGTTCGTGGAAATAAAATTCAAACTACTGATATTTCTCAACAAATTGATTTGATTGAAGGAAAAAACACGTTTGAAGACACACCCATTTTTGAAAATGGAAATTTCAGTACCAGTTTTTCTATGCTTTCAACCGCTTTTTCTAATGGTGATGCTTTATTTCAAAGAATGAAAGATTACAGAAGTATTGTTGCAAACAGATTAGCCACAGAATCTGGCGCACCAATTTCAGGTTTTGGAGAAAATAGCCAACAAGTAATGCTTCCAGCTTTTATTGCAGCATATTCTGGTAAAAGTCCTACTAAAGTAAACACAGGATTGTTTAGAAATATTCCTATTCCAAATTGGACTTTACGCTATAATGGATTGATGAAAATGGATTGGTTTAAAAAGAATTTTTCATCATTTGTAGTTTCTCATGGTTATAAATCATCCTATACAATATCAAGTTTTACAAATAATTTACAATTTGACGCAAGTAATCCCTATGCAACCACAAACGCAGCAGGAAATTATGAATCTCAAAGGTTGGTTGCAGCTGCTACTTTAGTGGACGAATTTTCCCCATTAGTAAGAGTTGATATGAAAATGAAAAACTCTTTTTCTTTTAGAGGCGAAGTAAAAAGTGACAGAACATTGACCATGAATTTCAACAACAGTACTTTAACAGATATTGACGGAATTGAATATGTTATTGGTCTAGGTTATGTTTTTAAAGATGTAAAAATGAATTCTCGTTTTACAGGGAAAAAAGTGGAAATGAAAGGTGATATCAATTTAAGAGCTGATGTTTCATTGAGAGATAATTTAACTCAAATTCGATATATTGATGAAGATAATACGCAAATTAGTGGTGGTCAAAGATTATTTTCTATTAAATTTACAGCCGATTACAGACTGAGTGCAAATTTAACAGCTTCATTCTATTATAATCATCAATCGTCAAGATATGCTATCTCAACAACATTTCCGAGACAAGCTATCAATGGCGGATTTAATATTATTTATAACTTAGGAGGAAATTAAAAATTAATTTAGTTAGTAAAAATGAATATACCAAGTAACTTAAAGTACACAAAAGATCACGAGTGGATTAAAATTGAAGGTGAAACTGCAACTGTAGGAATTACTGATTTTGCACAAGGAGAATTAGGAGATATTGTTTATGTAGATGTAGATACATTAGATGATTCTGTTGAAGAAGGTGCCGTTTTTGGATCAGTTGAAGCAGTAAAAACAGTTTCTGATTTATTTATGCCATTAACAGGAGAAGTGA
>JANQTK010000027.1 GCA_030731695.1 Polaribacter sp. | reverse complement strand
TTGCTTTTTTGCAGTCGCAAAATGGCTAGTAATTTTTCTTTTTCCAAGACATTCAATTTTAACGAACAAGATATAGAATTTTGTTGATAAATTTTTATCAATTTTCTTCCATAAAAAATCAAAAAAACTATATTTGTTTTATGAATTTAGCAACATACATCAAAGATTTATTATACAGATACGATTGCGTGATTGTTCCTGATTTTGGCGGCTTTGTTACAAAAAGAATTAGCGCAAAAATCAATGAAACCACACATCAATTTTTTCCACCATCAAAACAGCTTTCTTTCAATAGAAACTTGAATAATAATGATGGATTATTGGCAAATTATATTGCTTCTGTTGAAAATATTTCCTTTGAAAAAGCCTCTAATGGCATTGCATTATCTGTCATAAAATGGCAAAATGAAATTCAGACAAAACCAATTGTTTTAGAAGCTATTGGGGTTTTAAAATTGAATGAAAATCGTCAAATCATTTTTGAACCAACAACTCAAGTTAACTTTTTGGCTGACTCTTTTGGTTTGCATTCTTTTGAAACTTCTGCTATCAAAAGATACCAACAAGAAGTTAAAAATATCATTCCAGAAGTAACTAAAAAAGACAAAAAAGGCATTCCTACTTTTATAAAATATGCTGCTTCTGCTGCAATTTTAGTAGCACTAGGAGTTTCATTATATTCTAATTACGAAACAACTATTCAAAAAGAAGTATTTGCCAAACAGCAAAAAGCCTTAGAGAAAAAAATCCAAAGAGCCACTTTCGTCATTTCAAATCCATTACCAACGATCGATTTGACTGTTGCTAAAGAACTTCCAAAACCATTTCATGTAGTGGCAGGTGCTTTTCAAAATCCAGAAAATGCGGAAAGAAAAGTAGCACAATTGAAAGCGGAAGGACATGATGCAACCATCATTGGTGTTAATAAATGGGGATTAACTCAAGTTGTTTTTGCCAGTTTTTCTGATAAAAATGATGCCACAAACTATTTGTACAAAATTCAAAATTCGACTTCAAAAGACGCTTGGTTACTGATTAAAAACTAGTTTTTTAATGCGTTGATGCCTATCTTTGCAGAAATTTTTTTTAATGGACGCAAAAACACCTAACGATTCTTTGACAATTCTTACGGATTTAGTATTGCCTGGAGAAACCAATTATTTAGACAACCTTTTTGGAGGGGAATTATTGGCAAGAATGGACAGAGCTTGTAGCATTGCCGCAAGACGTCATTCTAGGAGAATTGTAGTTACAGCCTCTGTAAATCATGTAGCTTTTAACAAATCTGTTCCTGTGGGAAGTGTGGTTATTTTAGAAGCAAAAGTTTCGAGAGCGTTTAAAACTTCGATGGAAATTTATGTAGATGTTTGGATTGAAGACCGTCAATCAGGTCAAAAAACGAAAGTCAATGAAGGAATTTATACCTTTGTGGCTGTTGATGAAACTGGGAAACCTGTTCATATTCCTCAAATTATTCCTGAAACTGATTTAGAAAAAGAGCGTTTTGATGGTGCTTTGCGAAGAAAACAACTCAGTTTGATTTTAGCAGGAAAATTAAAACCCAATGAAGCAACTGAA
>JANQTK010000026.1 GCA_030731695.1 Polaribacter sp. | reverse complement strand
GGATTGCTGCCATCAGAAGTACTGAAGTAAAATTCAGAGAAATTTTAAAATGGGTCAGTTGTTTGGCGCTTTCAGTAAACGAAGTAAATGCGGCTTTAGGGCGTGTTGTAACTGCGCCAACTAACGGAAGTGCAGGAGTTATTCCAGCTGTTTTAATGTATTATATGGTGATTGAAAATCATGAAGCAGACTTTAGTCATGTAAAAAGATTTTTACTTACGGCTGGTGAAATTGGAAGTATTTTTAAAAAAAATGCCACTATTTCTGCAGCAATGGGAGGCTGTCAAGCTGAAATTGGTGTATCTTCTTCAATGGCAGCAGCTGCGTTAACTGAGTTGTTAGGAGGAACGCCTGCGCAATGTTTATCTGCTGCAGAAATTGCTATGGAACATCATCTAGGAATGACTTGCGATCCTATTGGAGGCTTGGTTCAAGTGCCTTGCATAGAGCGAAATTCGATGGGTGCCATTAAAGCAATTCATGCAGCAGAAATTGCATTGGAAACAAATCCGAAAGAATCGTTAGTGCACCTAGATAACGTCATTGATACCATGTGGGAGACAGCTAAAGACATGAATAAAAACTACAAAGAAACTTCAGAAGGAGGTTTGGCTGTAACCGTTCGTTTGGCTGATTGTTAAAAAAAATCTCAAGGTTTTAAAGCCTTGAGATTCTAAATTTGAAGTCCAAAAATTGATTATTTTTCTGAACTTTGTATTGCTAAGTTGTAGATAACCAAACCAAATCCGATTTTGTTTACAGCATCACCAATGTTATAAATAACATCTAGGTCTAATCCTCCAAAGATACTTTCGTACCATCCTGGAGTTCCTGCCATGTATCCAATTGGGTAAATTGCCCATCCAACTAATACGAACCAACAAAGCGTTTTGTGTGCTTGTAAAACAGCTCCGCCTGCAGCTTCCGCTAATTTTTTAGCTTTTCCTAACCAAATGTCATAAACGATTACAAAGTATGCAATTCCTGAAATTAAGCCCCAAAACCAAGCATTATCTCTGAAAATTACTTCTCCTATGTAACCTGTAACTAACATTACAACTGATAAGAAAATCAAACGCCACATTAATGATTTTTTTGCGCCTGCAGCTTTTAAAATTAAATAAAACTCAACACACATTAATGGCACTGTTAAAACCCAATCTACATAACGAAAAAATGTTGGAGATTCTGCATTTGTAGCCCAATAATCTCTCATGTAAAAATAATGAACTGCTGCAATGAAAGTAATCAAACCTGATACTAAAATTGAAGTTCTCCATTTTTTATCAAAAGTATTTAGTGATAAAAAGAAAAATGCTGATGCTGCCATCATAGCCATACTTCCTACAAAGAATGTAAAGCCTACATAATCGTCTGTTGCTAATTTGGCAACAGATAAAAAATTTGTAAATAAAACCATTGTGATTAAAAATTAAGTTAGTAAAAAATTGTTTAAAGTATTGCTTAAATACATAAACAAATATATATAAAAATTTTTATAAATTTGCATCATGAATTTAAGTGTTATTAAAAATTATCAAAATTTTAAGATTTTCTTTACGGTTTTCTTATTTTGGTTCAGTA
>JANQTK010000025.1 GCA_030731695.1 Polaribacter sp. | reverse complement strand
TGGAGGGTGCTGAAGGCTGGCAATTATCAAATCCACCTATTTTATCAATGGCAGCTATCAAAGCATCATTAGATTTGTTTGATGAAATTGGAATGGATGCTTTGAGAGAAAAATCAAAGAAACTAACAGGTTTTTTTGAGTTTTTAATTGATGAGATGGGTTCAGAGGACATCAAAATTATCACGCCAAAAAATCCAGAAGAAAGGGGTTGTCAACTCTCCATTCAAGTTAAAAATGCTGATAAAAGCTTGCATCATAAACTAACAGAACATCATGTTATTACAGATTGGCGTGAACCAGATGTGATACGTTGTGCACCAATGCCAATGTATACTTCGTTTGAAGATGTGTTTCAGATGGTAGAAATTTTGAAAGAATTATTAAATAAATAAAATTGTCTTTTCGAGCGCAGTCGAGAGGATGAAAAAATAGTTCTCGACTGCGCTCGAACAGACATAGATTATATGAATAAAAAAGATAATATATTAATCATAGGAGCAGGCTTATGTGGCTCATTATTGGCTTTAAGACTTGCACAAAGAGGCTATAAAGTTGCTGTTTATGAAAGCAGACCTGATTTGCGAAAAGTAGCAATTTCTGCAGGACGATCCATCAATTTGGCTTTGTCTGATAGAGGTTTGAAAGCTTTGCGTTTGTGTGGAGTTGAAGAAAAAGCAAGAGAAATTTGCATCCCAATGAAAGGAAGATTGATGCATGATACGCTCGGAAACACGTTTGCATCCAACTATTCTGGCAGAGAAGGAGAATTTATCAACTCAATTTCTAGAGGAGATTTAAATGCATTGCTGTTAGATGAAGCTGAAAAACATGAAAATGTTACCATTTATTTCAATCAAAAATGTAAAAAAGTGGATATTGAAAATAACATCGCTTTTTTTATTGATGCAACTACAAATGAGGAAATTTCAATAAATGCTGAGGTTATTTTTGGAACGGATGGAGCAGGCTCAGTATTGAGAAAAAGCTACATTTCTGAGCGAAAATTTTTGTTTAGTTATTCTCAAAACTACTTGAATCATGGGTATAAAGAATTAGAAATTCCTGCTGATAAAAACGGAAATCATCAAATTAGTAAAGGTCATTTGCACATTTGGCCTCGTGGTGATTTTATGTTGATTGCTTTGCCAAATATGGATGGAAGTTTTACAGTGACACTTTTTTTAAGTTATGATGAAGGTGAATTTAATTTTAATAATTTAACATCCGAAGAAAAAATAACCGAATTTTTTCAGAAAGAATTTCCTGATGCTTTGGTATTAATTCCAAATATTTTAGAAGAATTTACCAACAACCCAACTGGACCTTTAGGCACTGTAAAATGTAGTCCTTGGAGTTATCAAAATAACCTTTTATTGGGGGATGCAGCGCATGCGATTGTTCCTTTTTACGGACAAGGAATGAATGCTTCTTTTGAAGATGTTTTTGTGTTGGATGAAATTTTAAATCATTTCGAGCGCAGTCGAGAAATAGAAAGTTGGGAAACTGTTTTTAAGGCCTATCAAAAAACTAGAAAAAAAGATACAGATGCCATTGCAGATTTGGCAATAGACAACTTTTATGAAA
>JANQTK010000024.1 GCA_030731695.1 Polaribacter sp. | reverse complement strand
TCTAACATTTTTACCAAATTGATAAAATCGTTGTTTTCTGAATTGGTTCTAATAATTGTAATCTTCATTTTCTTATTATTAAGTTAAATTCATTGAGACCTACAAGGTTTTGAAAACCTTGCAGGAAAAATTAAAAATCAAATTGCAATTGCACCCAAATTGGTGCTCGCTTTTCAGTGTTTAAATTGGCAAATGAAATTCCTAATAATCTCACAGAATTGCTCAATTTTTCTTGAAAAAGCAACTCTTTTACAATCGGAAAAAACTCAGTTTTTTGTTGGATAAAATACTCCATAGTTTTACTTCTGGTTTGTGTTGTAAAATCAGAATATTTAATTTTTAACGTGATGGTTTTTCCTTTGGTGTCGCTTTTTTTCATGCGTCTTTCTAATTCATCAGCTATTTTATCGAGTTTTTCTAACATAAATATTTCAGAAGATATGTTTTCAGAAAAGGTTGTTTCTGCGCCTAACGATTTTCGAATGCGATTGGGTTTTACAGCACTATTATGAATTCCGCGTACAATATTGTAATAATGTGCACCCGATTTTCCAAACAAAATTACCAATTCTTCCAAGGATTTTTGCTTCAAATCATTGCCTGTAAAAATGCCTAAATTGTACATTTTTGAGGCAGTTACTTTACCCACTCCATAAAATTTATTGACAGGTAACGCCTCTAAAAAAGGAATTACTTCTTCAGGATTTACTGTTTTTTGTCCATTTGGTTTGTTGATATCAGAAGCTACTTTTGCAATAAATTTATTGATAGAAATTCCTGCAGAAGCTGTTAAATTCAACTCATTAAAAATGCGATTTCTAATTTCTTGAGCAATTAAACTTGCTGAAGGATTTCCAACTTTGTTTTCAGTCACGTCTAAATATGCTTCGTCTAAAGAGAGTGGTTCAACCAAATCAGTGTAATCGTAAAAAATTTCTCTAATTTGATAAGAAACCTCTTTGTATCTTGAAAAATTTGGTTTTACGAAAATCAAATTGGGACATTTTTGTTTTGCCAAAACTCCACTCATGGCAGATTTTACTCCAAATTTTCGGGCTTCATAACTTGCTGCTGCAACTACTCCTCTTAATTCTCCTCCACCAACTGCAATAGGTTTTCCTCGCAATTCAGGATTGTCTAATTGCTCTACAGAGGCAAAAAATGCATCCATATCAACATGAATTATTTTACGAAAAGGAGGCTGAAGTTCCATGAAACTAAATTACGGAAAAGTTCTTGTTTGTTATTTTGAAATATGCTTTTTAATAAGTTTCGATTTCTCCTCATTCTTCGTTCGAAATGACAAAAGTTATATTAAAAAACTGATACAGTTTTGAATTACTTCATCAAACTCTTTTGATAAAAAATCCTTTTCCCAAGGATGAGACACATTAAACACGTGATCTGCATTTGTAATGATGGTAAACTCCGCTTTTGGATTCCATTTTTTCAGATTTTTTGCTTCCTCAATAAAAACAGAAGTATCTGCATCTCCATGAATAATTAAATGCGGAATTTGAATGTTTTCAGTTGCTTTTTGAATATTTAAGCGTTCTTTATTTCTGATAAAATCTTCATAAAATT
>JANQTK010000023.1 GCA_030731695.1 Polaribacter sp. | reverse complement strand
GGATTGCTGCCATCAGAAGTACTGAAGTAAAATTCAGAGAAATTTTAAAATGGGTAAGTTGTTTGGCGCTTTCAGTAAACGAAGTAAATGCTGCTTTAGGGCGTGTTGTAACTGCACCAACCAATGGAAGTGCAGGTGTCATTCCTGCAGTATTGCTATATTATATGGTGATTGAAAATCATGAAGCAGATTTTAGTCATGTAAAACGTTTTTTACTTACAGCTGGTGAAATTGGCAGTATTTTTAAGAAAAACGCTACTATTTCTGCAGCAATGGGAGGTTGTCAGGCTGAAATTGGTGTTTCATCAGCAATGGCAGCAGCAGCTTTGACAGAATTGATGGGAGGAACCCCAGCACAATGTTTGTCAGCAGCAGAAATTGCCATGGAACATCATTTGGGAATGACTTGCGATCCTATTGGTGGTTTGGTACAAGTGCCTTGTATTGAGCGAAATTCGATGGGTGCCATTAAAGCAATTCATGCAGCAGAAATTGCATTGGAAACAAATCCGAAAGAATCGTTAGTGCACCTAGATAACGTCATTGATACCATGTGGGAGACAGCTAAAGACATGAATAAAAACTACAAAGAAACTTCAGAAGGAGGTTTGGCTGTAACCGTTCGTTTGGCTGATTGTTAAAAAAAATCTCAAGGTTTTAAAGCCTTGAGATTCTTCTTTTTAAGTTCAAAAATTGATTATTTTTCTGAGCTTTGTACTGCTAAGTTATATACTACCAAACCGAATCCGATTTTGTTTACAGCATCACCAATATTGTAGATGATATCCATATTGAACATACCATTCAATCCATCATACCAACCTGGAGTTCCAGCCATATATCCTAAAGGATAAATTGCCCATCCTACCAATACAAACCAACATAAAGTTTTGTGTGCTGCTAAAACAGATCCGCCAGCTGCTTCTGCTAATTTTTTAGCTTTACCTAACCAAATGTCATACACGATTACAAAGTACGCAATACCAGAAGCTAATCCCCAAATTGATGCATTGTCTCTGTCAACAGCTTCTCCAAAATAACCAGTTACCAACATTACTACTGATAGGAAAATCAAACGCCACATTAATGATTTTTTTGCGCCAGCAACTTTTAAAATCAAGAAAAACTCAACACACATCAAAGGCACTGTTAATACCCAATCTACATAACGAAAGAAAGTTGGAGATTCTGCATTTGAAGCCCAATATTCTCTCATGTACCAATAATGCACAGCTGCAATAAAAGTAATCAACCCAGAAACTAAGATTGAAGTTCTCCATTTCTTATCAAAACTATTCATTGATAAAAAGAAAAAGGCAGCAGCAGCCATCATTGCCATAGATCCTACAAAAAATGTAAAACCTACATAATCGTTATTTGCTAATTTAGCAACGGATAAAAAATTTGTAAATAAAAACATAGTGATTAAAAAATTAAGTTAGTAAAAAATTGTTTAATGTATTATTAAAATACTTAAACAAATATATATATTATTTTTTATAAATTTGTATTATGAATTTACGTGTTATAAAAAATTATCAAAATTTTAAGATTTTCTTTACGGTTTTCTTATTTTGGTTCAGTA
>JANQTK010000022.1 GCA_030731695.1 Polaribacter sp. | reverse complement strand
TAAGGGGGCAAGCTAAAGCAATCAATACGCAAAAAACAAATCAAAACATTACCAATATTATTTCATCAGATCAAGTTGGTCGTTTTCCAGATGCAAATATTGGAGATGCTTTAAAGCGTATTCCTGGAATCACCATGCAAAACGATCAGGGTGAAGCTAGAAACATTATTATCAGAGGTTTAGCTCCAACTTTAAACTCCGTTACTTTGAATGGAAATCGAATTCCGTCAGCAGAAGGTGATAATAGAAACGTACAAATGGATTTAATTCCAGCTGATATGATTTCAACAATTGAAGTGAACAAAACGCTCACTTCTGATATGGATGCTGATGCAATTGGTGGTTCAGTAAATTTAGTAACAAGAGCAACTCCAAACAAGCAACGTATTTCAGGAACTTTAGCAGGAGGTTATAGCCCAATTAGAGATCAAGGAAACTATACAGCAGGATTTGTGTATGGTGATCGTTTTTTAGACAATAAACTAGGTGTAGTGCTAAGTTCATCATACAACAACAATACTTTTGGATCTGACAACTTAGAAGCGGCTTGGGTAAAAGGAAGAAAAGATCAAGTTTATATTGAAGAATATGATATCAGAAGATATGATGTAAAACGTATCAGAAATTCTTTTGCTTTTGCAACTGATTATAAATTTAATGAAAGTAACTCCATTTACTTTAATGCCATTTACAATTTTAGAGATGATTTAGAAAATCGTTATCGTGCAAGATATAGAGGAATTAGACCTCTTTACAATGCAAATGACGATATTACTGGTTTTACTGGTGATGTTCGTAGACAAACAAAAGGTGGAATTGATGACAAAAAAAATGAAAGAACTCGTTTAGAAAGACAAACCGTTCAAAATTATTCTTTAGGAGGAGAACATTTATTAGGTTCAAAATTAGATATGGATTGGTCATTCAATTTTGCAAAAGCTGCAGAAGACAGACCTAATGAAAGATATATTGAGTTCCAAAATAGAGGACTTAATTTCAATATGAACCTAAATGACGAAAGATTTCCTTTAATTACTGGTACTGGAGATAACTCAACAAGTGATTTTGGTTTAAGAGAAATTACTGATAATTTTGATTACACAGATGAAACCGAATTAGGATTCAAATTGAATTTCAGAACTCCACTTTCATTCATTGAAAATCAAAAAGGAAGATTGCGTTTTGGTTTCAGAATGAGAATTAAAGACAAACAAAGAGATAATATCTTCTACGAATATGATCCAATTACAGCAATCGGAAATTTAAATACAATACCAAATTCATTTTTTGGAGGTGAAAATTGGCAAATTGGTTCTCAATATGTAGCTGGAAATTTCGCGACAAATACATATTTAGGAAATTTAGATTTAAACAATGCAACACTATTTGACAAGGCAGCAAATCCTGCAGAATATTTGGCACTAAATTATAAAGCGAGTGAAAATATTTATGCTTCCTACATTAGATGGGATCAAGATTTAAATGATAAACTATCTATGATTGCTGGTTTGCGTGTGGAAGCTACTGATATTGATTATACTGCAAATTATGTTTTAGACGAAGATGACTTGATTGGAGAAATAAATAATACCAATGATTATG
>JANQTK010000021.1 GCA_030731695.1 Polaribacter sp. | reverse complement strand
GCGCAAGTTATACAAACGGATTTGGATTAGAACTAGAAGGAGTTTTACCTTCTGCAATTGAAAGTGTTACCGGACAAAATTTAACAGAAGGATTTATCAAAAATAATGCAAACGGAACAGAACAATCGCAATCAAATGCAGTAATTATATTCTTTGACAACGCACATATAAATGTTGGTTTAAGTAAAACAATATCAATTGTATTTAAAACACCTATTGCAACTGCTTCTTTGGGTACTGCTCCTTTTAATCCGTTTTTAATTGTAAACAAAAACAGACAGGTAGAAATTCATTTACCGCTAAAACCAACAACGAATTACCCAAAAACTACTACAATTGCAACAGGACCAACAGTGAAAGATAGTGATGGCAATTTTAAATCACCAACAGGATTGCCTTGGGCTATAAATATATCAGGTGCTTATAGAGCTCCAAAAGAAAAAGTACTTATTACAGATGCATATAATTTCTTTGCTACTTGGGCTACCTCTGGAGGTACAAACAAATCTGATTGGTTTTTAGATAAAGGTGGCTACAGAAATAATAGCAACTTAAAATAATAAATTCAAGTTTCATAATTGTAAAAGTCTCAGATTAAATTTTAATCTGAGACTTTATTATTTTCTAAACTTTTTATTTTAAATAACCATTTTTTAAAATAAGCTTCAATCTCTTTAACAAAAAATTAAGACTTCATCTTTGTTGGTTTGTGTACTTTCGGTCGCAATTCAAATCACACATAATGATGACAAAAAAAATAGTATTGCAACTGCTATCAGTTGCGTTTGTTTTTGCTTTTTCCGTTGATGCTTCTGCACAAAGAAAGAAAGACAAAAAAGATGACAAAAAACCGGCAGTGGTTACTCCTGCTCCAAAACCTGACGCAAAAAAAGGAGGTCCTCAGCCTTATGCAAAGGTAGTAACGAAAGACATGACAACCGATAAAGGTTTGTTCAATGTACATTCAAAAGACGAAACTTATTTATTCGAGATTCCTGATTCACTTTTTGAAAGAGAAATGTTAATGGTAACTCGTATTGCGAAAACAGCGAGCGAAATTGGTTTTGGTGGTGGCAAAACGGCTACTGAAGTATTACGTTGGCAACGTAAAGGTGAGCAAGTTTTGTTAAGAGTGGTGTCTCATGACGTGGTAGCTGATACCATTTTACCTGTTCATGAAGCCGTTGTAAACTCAAACTTTGAGCCAATTTTATTTAGTTTTCCCATCAAAGCATTCAGTAAAGATAGTACTGCTGTTGTAATTGACGCTACTCCTTTATTAAAGGATGATGTGAAGCCGTTAGGTTTTCCTGATAGCTACAGAACTCGTTACAAAGTTTCAAGATTAGACAATTCTCGTTCATACATTGAGCGCGTAAGTAGTTACCCTGAAAATATTGAATTAAGACATGTAAAAACATATTTTGCTTCAGCTGCACCTTCAAACAGAAGTTTAGGTTCTATCTCTTTAGAGATGAGTAACTCAATGATTTTATTACCAAAAGTCCCAATGAAGCGTCGTTATTTTGACGAACGTGTTGGATGGTTTGCTCGAGGTCAATACGATTATGGATTGAAAGATCAACGCAGTAAAACAGTAACTTATTTGGACAGATGGCGTTTGGAAGTGAAAGACGAAGATATCGAAAAATTCAACAGAGGTGAATTGGTAGTACCAAAAAAACAAATTGTTTATTATATTGATAGAGCTACTCCAAAAGAATGGGTTCCTTTCATCAAACAAGGAATTGAAGATTGGCAAGTTGCGTTTGAAGCTGCAGGTTTTAAAGAAGCTATCATCGCAAAAGATCCTCCAACAAAAGAAGAAGACCCAGATTGGTCTCCAGAAGATGTTCGTTATTCAGTAGTAAGATATTTAGCTTCTCCAATTCCAAATGCAAACGGGCCTCACGTAAGTGACCCACGTTCAGGAGAAATTTTAGAATCAGACATCAACTGGTATCACAATGTAATGACGTTATTGCACAACTGGTTTTTTATCCAAACTGCAGCTATCAATGATGATGCACGTGGCAATTCATTTAAAACAGATGTAATGGGACGTTTGATTCGTTTTGTATCTTCTCACGAAGTAGGGCACACTTTAGGATTGCCTCACAACATGGGAAGTTCAGTAGCATATCCTGTAGATTCTTTGCGTTCAGCATCATTTACTGAAAAATTCGGAACAGCACCTTCTATCATGGATTATGCGCGTTTTAATTACGTAGCACAACCAGAAGATAAGGGTGTTGCATTGATGCCAAACATTGGTATTTATGACAAATACGCTATTTCTTGGGGATACAGACCTATATTAGACAAAGATGCAAAAGGTGAAAAAGAAACGTTGGATGCTTGGATTTTGAAACATGCAGGAGACCCAATGTATCGTTTTGGACATCAACAAGCATCAGGTGTTGTGGACCCTAGTTCGCAAACCGAAGATTTGGGTGATGATGCTATGAAAGCGTCTATGTACGGAATCAAAAACTTGAAACGTATTTTACCTAAATTAGAAGAATGGACTTCTGAAAAAGGAGAAACTTATGCAGAGTTGAGCACGATGTATGGTGAATTGTTAGGTCAGTTTAATCGTTATATGGGACATGTAACTGCTAACATTGGTGGTGTGTATGAATATTATAAAACTACTGACCAAGAAGGCGCTGTATATTCACACGTTAACAAAGCGAAACAACAAGAAGCCTTAAAGTTTTTGATTGATAATTTATTCAAAACTCCAACTTGGATGTTGGATAAAAATATCTTCGGAAAAATTGAGTTTTCAGGTTCTGTAGAACGTGTAAGAGGCTTGCAAGCACGTAACTTGAACAACATTTTAGATGCTGGAAGAATGGCACGAATGATTGAAAACGAAACTTTAAATGGTACTGCAAAAGCATACACTTTGGTAAGCATGATGAACGATTTAAGAGCAGGTATTTGGTCTGAGTTGTACAATGGTGCTGCTATTGATACGTACAGAAGAAACTTGCAAAGAGCGTATTTAGATCGTATGAATTATTTATTGAACGAGGCAAAGGACCAACGTGAAATTAATAATGGCTATGCAAAACAAAGCGGAATTACTGTAAATCAATCGGATGTGAAAGCGGTTGTAAGAGGCGAATTGAAACGCATTCAACGTGATGCTAAAGCAGCTGCAGCAGCAGGAAACACCTTAACAAAATACCATTTGCAAGATGTTGCAGATCGTATTGGAATGATTTTAGATCCGAAATAAGGGATATTAGAAGTAAGATAGTAGATATTAAAAGTAAAACCCTGAACACATTGTTCAGGGTTTTTTATTTGAAAGATAATTAAGTTTAAAACTATCCCTGTTTCAACTGCCATTTCCAAGCAGATTCCAAGGCTTCTTCAAGACCGATTTCTGTTTTCCAGTTTAGCTCTTTGTTAGCAATGGTAGTATCTGCGAACGCTGCAACAACATCTCCTTCACGTCTGCCCACAATTTTATAATTTAATTTTAGGTTGTTTACTTTTTCAAAAGCGTTGATTACTTCTAAAACAGAGCTTCCTTTTCCTGTACCAATATTAAAGTATTCAAAAGTAGTTTTGTTTCTTTTTTCCATCAAGCGTTTTAGTGCAGCAATGTGCGCTTTTGCCAAGTCAACCACGTGAATGTAATCTCTTACTGCTGTTCCATCAGAAGTTGGATAATCATCCCCAAAAACGGATAATTCTTTGCGAATTCCTGCTGCAGTTTGTGTAATAAATGGAATTAAATTTTGAGGTACTCCCAAAGGTAATTCTCCAATTTTGATACTTGGATGCGCGCCAATTGGATTGAAATAACGCAACGCAATACAATTGATTTTATGCGCATTGCTGGTATCTCTGATGATTTCTTCGCCAATTTGTTTGGTGTTTCCATATACAGATTCAGCCGCTTTTACAGGCGCTTTTTCAGTAACTGGCAATTCATCTGCTTGACCATAAACCGTACATGAAGAAGAAAAAATAAAGTTGTCTAAGTTACGATCTCTCATTTCTTGCAATAAATAAATCAAAGAACTTAGGTTGTTTTCATAGTATTCTAAAGGTTTTCCCATACTTTCTCCCACAGCTTTATACGCTGCAAAATGGATGATGCCATCAATATCATGGCTGTTGAAAAGGGTTTTTAAATCCTCTTTTTTACGAGTATCCATTTGATAAAAAATAGGTTTTTTACCAGTAATCGAAGTAATATTATCTAAAACATTGATGGTTGTGTTTGATAAATCATCAATAATGATTACTTCAAAGCCTTCGTTTTGTAATTCTACGACTGTGTGAGATCCAATAAATCCTAAACCTCCTGTTACTAAAATTTTTTTCATGATATGGTTGTTGATTGAAAGTTGATTAATTTAAAAATTTGATGATGGTTTCTGTAATAAACGTCAATTGTGCTTCATCCAATTCTGTGTGCATTGGCAAAGAAATGACTGTTTTTACCAATTGATTGGTTACAGGAAAATCAGCTTCGTTATATCTTGCGTCTTGATACGCTTTTTGTGCATGCAACGCCACTGGATAATAAATGGCATTCGGAATTCCGTTTTCTAACAAATGTTTATGCAAAGCATCACGTTTTCCATTGGTGATTTGTAAGGTATATTGATGAAAAACATGGCAATCGCAAAAATCACACAATTCACCACAGTTTTTGGTAGTATTGGATTGTGTGGTTGGTGTAATAATTGCTGGATGATTTTTAAGCGCTTTTGTATAAAAACGAGCTGCATTTCTGCGCGTGTTGCAATAGGTGTCTAAATGCGGTAATTTTATTTTTAAAACGCCTGCTTGTATAGAATCCAATCTTGAATTTACTCCAACTACATCATGGTAATAACGTTCATACATTCCATGATTTACAATGCCACGCAATTTGTGTGCTAAGGCATCATCATTGGTAAAAATAGCACCTCCATCACCATAACAACCTAAGTTTTTAGATGGAAAAAACGAAGTTGTTCCTACAACACCAATGGTTCCTGCTTTTTGTTTTGTACCATCAGAAAATGTATAATCAGCGCCAATTGCTTGCGCATTGTCTTCAATAACATATAAATTGTATTCTTTGGCGATTTCTAAAATAGCTTCCATATTGGCAACTTGTCCAAATAAATGTACAGGAACAATCGCTTTTGTTTTTGGAGTGATGGCTTTTTTAATAGCATCAATATCAATATTGAAAGTTTTTTGATCAACATCAACCAAAACAGGCGTTAATTGCAGCAACGCTATAACTTCTACTGTTGCAGCGAATGTAAAATCGGCTGTAATGACTTCATCACCAGGTTTTAAATCCAAACCCATCATGGCAATTTGTAGGGCATCAGTTCCATTTGCGCAGGGAATGACGTGTTTTACATTCAGGTATTTTTCTAAATCTTCTTGAAATTCTTTTACTAAAGGGCCATTGATATAAGTAGATGTGTTCAATACATCTTGAATGGAATTATCAACAGCGTTTTTGATTTTTTCGTATTGACCTTGCAAGTCAACCATTTGAATTTTTTTCATGTAGCTACAGATTCTTTGAGCATCAAAAATACGATTTAAATCTGTTATCTTTGACAAGTTCAAAAACTTTCCGAATGAAAAATTTTAAAAAATTTTTAAAAATTAGTGGAATCATCCTAATTTTATTAGTGATTATCATTTTTGTGTATGCAAATTCACTAAAACCAACCTATGAAGGAAAAATCAGCATAAAAAATCTTTCTCAAGAAGTTGTTGTTCATTTTGATGAATTTGGTGTGCCACATATCAATGCCAAAAATCAAGAAGACGCATATGTTGCTTTGGGATATTTGCATGCACAAGAGCGATTGTGGCAAATGGAATTGATTCGCAGAATTGCACCTGGAAGATTGTCGGAAATTTTTGGAAAAGACTTGCTAAAAACCGATGTTTTTTTTAGTGGACTAGGCATTGAAGAAGATGCTGAAAAAACAATTGCAACGTTAGATAAAAACTCAAAAGCTTATATTTTAACTCAAAAATATTTAGACGGAATTAATCAATTTATTGAAGAAGGAAGCACGCCCATCGAATTTACCTTAGTAGGTGTAAAAAAAGAAAAATACACCATCAAAGATGTGTATAATGTTTTTGGATACATGGCTTTTAGTTTTGCTGTGGCGCATAAAACAGATCCATTATTAACGGAAATCAAAGAGAAATTGGGGGATGCTTATTTGAGTGAATTCATGAATTCTTATAATGAAAATTTGACTATTATTCCAACAGAAGTTAATCCTATCAAAGCCGATTTATCAGTTGCTGTAAATGACATTATGAAAACCTTGCCAGTATCAACATTTATTGGAAGCAATTCTTGGGTTATTGGCGCTGAAAAAACAAAAAATGGCAAAGTTATTTTTGCAAACGATCCTCATATTGGTTTTTCTCAACCATCAGTTTGGTATCAAAACCATATCAAAACTCCTGATTTTGAGATTTATGGATTCAATATTGCGTTGATGCCTTTCCCTTTGTTGGGGCATAATAGAAAGATGGCTTATGGATTAACGATGTTGGCAAACGACGATTTAAACTTTTATACCGAAGAAAATAATCCTAAAAATGATTTGGAATATAAAACCAAAGAGGGCTATAAGAAGTATGAGTTGATTACAAAAACCATCAAAATTAAAGATGCTGCTGATACTACTTTTGTTGTTAAAGTGAGTAAACACGGGCCAATTATGAATGGTTTGGTTGAACACATTCAGGATGAAAGACCCATTGCCATGAATTGGATGTATACACAATTAGAAAACAAAACCTTGGATGTTTCTTTTGGAATGAGCCACTCAAAATCGTTATCAGAATTTAAAAACGCGGCTGAAAAAATTCACGCTCCAGGTTTGAATGTGATGTATGGTGATGCTGACAATAATATTGCGTGGTTTGCTTCTGCAAAATTGTATCAATTGCGCGAAGGTTTGTCATCAAAAATGTATTTGAATGGTGCTTCTGGCGAAGATGAAATTTTAGAAATTTTACCTTTTGATGAAAATCCGCAAGCCATCAATCCAAGTCAACATTTTGTATATTCTGCGAATAATCAACCAGATTATGTTCGTGGAAAATTGTATCCAGGTTATTATCAGCCAGAAGACAGAGCCAAAAGAATTGTGAGTTTGTTAAAAGATAAAAATGATTTTACCAAGCAAGATGTTGCGAAAATGTTGTTTGATGTTACTTCTTCAACGGTTTCTGACATCAGCAAAGATTTAATGAAAAACATTGACAAATCAAACCTATCAATTGCTGAAAAAACAGCGTTTGCTGTGTTGGAAAAGTGGGATGGAAATCATTTAAAAAATGCAATTGCGCCTACAATTTACAATCGATTTTTATACCAATTTTTAAGTTCAACTTACAAAGATGAATTGGGTGAAAGCTTTGAATTATTTTTAAATTCGCAATTGCAAGATCAAGTGTTGGTTTCGCAAATCAATCATGAAAATTCGGTTTGGTGGGATGATATTACCACGAAAAACACTCTGGAAACACGCACGTTAATTATAGAAAAATCATTTAAAAAAGCGATTTCATTTTTAGAAAATCAGTTGGGTAAGAATGTAGAAAGTTGGAAATGGGAACGTGTCATTTCAGTAGAGCACGAGCATCCAATTGGAAAAGCAGGAGGCTTGTTGCGAAAAGTATTCAATGTAGGCCCGTTTCAAACCATTGGCGGTAATGAGGTGATTAACAATCAAATTTTTAAATTGGACAGCACAGGAATTTATAAAATTACAGCAGGACCATCAACAAGAAGAGTCGTTGATTTTTCGGATGTTGAAAACAGTTTGTCAATTATCCCAACAGGACAATCAGGCAATGTTTTTAGCAAACATTATAAAGATCAGGCTGAAAAATACTTGAATGGTGCGTTTATCAGAATGACTTTAAATCCAGAAGAAATCAAGAACATGAAGAATGTGTTGATTTTAGTGCCTGAAAAATAGA
>JANQTK010000020.1 GCA_030731695.1 Polaribacter sp. | reverse complement strand
AGAGGTTAGAGGAGAAGCTCCTGTTCCACCATCATACCCAGAGATTAACACAACATCTGCTTTTGCTTTGGCAACACCTGCAGCAATGGTTCCAACACCTACTTCTGAAACCAATTTTACATTGATTCTTGCTTCACGATTGGCGTTTTTTAAATCAAAAATAAGTTGTGCTAAATCTTCAATTGAATAAATATCGTGATGTGGAGGAGGAGAAATCAATCCAACAAAAGGAGTTGAGTTTCGTGCTTTTGCAATCCATGGCAATACTTTTTCTCCAGGCAATTGACCACCTTCACCAGGTTTTGCGCCTTGAGCCATTTTAATCTGAATTTCTCTAGCATTTGCTAAATAATGAGAAGTTACACCAAAACGACCAGAAGCTACTTGTTTAATGGCAGAGTTTCTACTATCACCATTGGCATCTTTTTGAAAACGCTCTCTGTGTTCTCCACCTTCACCAGAATTAGATTTTCCACCAATTCTGTTCATAGCTATGGCTAAATTTTCATGCGCTTCTTTGGAAATAGACCCATAAGACATGGCACCTGTTTTAAAACGTTTTACGATTTCTGTCCAAGGTTCTACTTCGTCAATTGAGATGGGATCTAAATTCGTAAACTCAAACAAACCTCTAATTGTCATTAAGTTTTCAGCTTGCTCGTTAATGGCTTTTGCATACACATCATAACTTGCTTGATCACTCAATCGTACAGCTTGCTGTAATTTAGAGATGGTTGTAGGATTGAATAAATGGCGCTCACCATTTCGTCTCCATCTGTAATCACCCCCAATATTTAAGCCTAATTTTTTATCAATCGCATTGTTTGGATACGCTTGTTTGTAGCGTTCGTGAATTTCTTTTTCAATTTCATACAAGCCAATTCCTTCAATTCTTGATGTCGTATAAGGGAAGTATTTTTCTACAAACGGAGAATTGAATCCAACAATTTCAAAAATTTGAGAACCTCTGTAGGAATGTAATGTAGAAATTCCGATTTTGTTCATAATTTTCAAGATTCCTTTTCCAATCGCTTTGTTGAAATTATCAACCGCTTTTTGCTCATCAATACCCGTGATAAATCCCTCTGTCACCTGCATTCTGATAATTTCATTGACCATATATGGGTTGATGGCACTTGCGCCATAACCAAATAAGGTAGCAAAATGATGTGGTTCACGTGGTTCAGCAGATTCAATAATGATATCAAAATATGAACGTTTACGTAAACGGTTCATTTGATGATTTACATACGAACAGGCTAATAAAGCTGGAATTGGTGCAAATTCTTGACATACACCTCTATCAGATAAGATGATTATGTTTTTCTTTCGCTCTAATGCTTTTTCAACTTGTGTGATGATATTGTCAAGTGCATCCTCTAAACCATTCAATCCTTCTGCTTTTGGATACAACATTTGAATGGTTTCTGCTCTAAAACTTTCAATCTGAATGCTGCGAATTTTTTCTAAATCGGCATTGGAAATTACCGGATTTTGAATGCGCAATTTTCTACATTGTCTTTGGGTAATGCTAAAAATATTTCGGTCTTTTCCCAGATTTAAACTTATATCAGTAACAATTTGCTCACGAATTCCATCCAAAGGAGGATTGGTTACTTGTGCAAATAATTGTTTGAAATAATTGTAAATCAATTGTGGTCTGTCAGATAAAACAGCCAAAGGCGTATCTGTTCCCATAGAACCCAAAGCTTCATTTGCTTTTTGAGCCATTGGTGTAATAACTTCCTGAATATCTTCAAACGTATAATTGAATAAACGTTGTCGGGTTTTGATATCGATGGTTTCTATTGGACACGTTTCGCTCGTGTAAGGCACATCTCGCAAATGCAAACGTGTTTTATCCAACCATTCTTTATAGGGTCTTTCAGAAACAATTTTGTTTTTAATTTCTTCATCTTCAATGATTCTTCCTTCATTCATATCTACCAAAAACATTCTTCCAGGCTCTAAACGGCCGTGTTTCAAAATATCTGCAGGATCAATATCTACCACACCAATTTCTGAGGACATGATCAGTTTTCCGCTTTTGGTAACGGTATATCTTGAAGGTCTTAATCCATTTCTATCTAAAAGCGCTCCAACATAATCGCCATCTGTAAAAGGAACAGATGCAGGACCATCCCAAGGTTCCATGATACAGGCATTGTATTCATAAAATGCTTTCTTTTCTGGAGACATGGTTTGGTGTTTTTCCCAAGCTTCAGGAATCATCATCATCATGATTTCTGGTAAAGAACGGCCTGTATGTGTCAATAATTCTACCACCATATCCATAGAGGCAGAATCGGATTTTCCGGGTAAAATGATAGGGAATAATTTTTCTATTTGTGGACCAAAAACCTCACTTTTCATGATTTCTTCACGCACACGCATTCTACTTACATTGCCTTTTAATGTATTGATTTCTCCATTTTGACATAGTAAGCGAAATGGTTGCGCCAATTCCCAAGTAGGCATGGTGTTCGTAGAAAAACGTTGGTGTACCAATGCCAAACGAGTTACCAAATCTATTTCTTGAAGATCTAAATAATAGGGTCCAATATCTTCGGGCATGATAATCCCTTTATAGATAATGGTGGTGATAGAAAAACTGGAAATATAAAAATAATGACTTTCAGAAATTTTAGAATTGATAATTGCATGTTCAGCAATTTTTCTGGCAGCGTATAATTTTGCTTTGAAAATAGCTTCCGAAATTTCGGAAGTTTTTCCAACGAAAATTTGCTCAATAGTTGGTTCAGAGGCGAAGGCAATTTCTCCTAATTGTGAAGAATCTACAGGAACTTTTCTCCAGCCTAAAACAGACAATCCTTGTGCTTTAATTTCTTTTTCAAAAACACTTTTACAAAAGGTATGTTGATTGGATATTTTAGGTAAAAAAATCATTCCAACTGCATATTCCCTTGGGTTTGGAATTGAAAAATTACAAACGCGTTTAAAATAATCATGAGGAATATCAATTAGTAATCCTGCACCATCTCCAGTTTTTCCATCTGCACTAACGCCACCTCTATGTTCAAGTTTAACGAGTATTTCTAAAGCATCATGAATGATTTGATTTGTTCGCTCTCCATTAAGGTTACAAATGAATCCTGCACCACAATTTTCGTGTTCAAATTCAGGTGAATATAAGCCTTGTTTCTCCATTTATTTATTAAATTATTTGCACAAAAATATGTATTTAATTAAATAAAATGTAGTATTTAAGATTCTTTGATATAACTTTTACAGTGAAATTAAAATTATACTATTAAAAATGTATAATTTGTATTTTAAGGATGATTAATTGTCAAATTCACAAAAACAAGGAAACATCCTTAAAAAAATACTTTTAAGGATGTTTAAAATAGTTACTTTTTGGATTATTGCTCGTTCAATCGGAAATCTGGATAAGCATCCATTCCGTGTTCATGAGCATCCAACCCTTCTAATTCTTCTTTTTCACTAACTCTAATACCCATTGTTTTCTTCAGGGTAAATATGATGATAAATGAGGTTATGATACAAAATACTGCATACGAACCAACACCTATTAATTGACTAATGAATTGATCAACTCCCGCTTTAGCTCCGAAGATTCCGACAGCTAATGTTCCCCAAATTCCACAAACAAGGTGAACTGCGATAGCACCAACAGGATCGTCTAATTTTAACTTGTCAATAAGAGCGACTGCAAATACAATTAATGTTCCTGCAATGGCACCAATTAAAATGGCGTCTGTAGGTCCCATTTGATCAGCACCTGCAGTGATTCCAACTAATCCACCTAAAATTCCATTTAAAAACATGGTTAAATCTAGATTTTTATAAAGAGTTGCTGAAACCAACATTGCTATTACTCCACCTGCAGCTGCAGCTAAACAAGTTGTAACTAGTGTTAACGAAGTTAAACCTGGGTCAGCAGAAAGAACAGATCCTCCATTAAAACCAAACCATCCCAACCACAATATCAATACTCCTGCTGTCGCTAATGGAATGTTGTGACCTGGAATTGCTTGTGGTTTGCCATTTTTGAATTTTCCAATTCGAGGGCCTAACAAACAAACAGCAACAACAGCTGCCCAACCTCCCACAGAATGCACTAAGGTTGATCCTGCAAAATCATAAAAAGGAGTAGTCATAGTTTTTAAGAAACCACCACCCCAAAGCCATGAACCCGCTATTGGATATACAATTCCTACATAAAAGATTGTAAAAATCATAAAAGGAACTATTTTAATACGTTCTGCAACTGCTCCAGAAACAATGGTAGCAGCTGTGGCTGCGAACATTCCTTGAAATAAAAAGTCAGTCCAATACGTATATCCTGCATTATAAGCTAAATCTAAAGTTCCTTCAGCAGTAACTGGGGCGCTCAATCCAAACCCTGAGAATCCAAAAAAGCCATTAAAATCGCCAGGATACATCAAGTTAAAGCCTACTAAGCAATACAATAATAATCCTATGGTTACTATGAAAATGTTTTTAAATAAAATGTTTAAAGTATTCTTTTGTCTTGTCAATCCAATTTCTAAGAGAGAAAATCCAAGATGCATAAAGAAAACGAGTGCTGTACAGATCATCATCCATACATTATTTGTTGTAAGTAATTCCATTGATTGATTTAATTTAAAGTTTGTCCTCCTTTTTCGCCTGTTCTAATTCTGTATGCTTCATTAATATCGCTTACAAAAATTTTTCCATCACCAACTTCGCCAGTTGCTCCCGATTTTAAAATCGCATTGATGGTTACTTCTTCAAAATTGTCATTCACTACAATAGATAAATAGCGTCTTTGAATATCGCTTGTGCTGTAGCTTACACCTCTGTATACATGGCCTTCTTTTTCATTGCCCAAACCAGTTACGTCCCAATAAGAGAAAAAATTTACACCTACTTCGTGTAAAGCTTCTTTTACTTCACGATACTTTGATTTTCTAATAATTGCTTCAATTTTCTTCATTTTAATATGTATTAAGATTTTTAAACGGTGTGAAAATAGTATTTTTTCTCAACAAAAATCACATGGCATGAAAAGCCATGTGATTTGCATAAAAATAATAACTAAACTAATTTCTATTCAATTTCTCTTACTCTTTTTCCTGGATAAGCAATAGATCCGTGTTCTGAAATATCAAGACCTTGTATTTCTTCTTCTTCTGTTACTCTCAATCCACCAAATATAACTTTGATGATGTATAAGAACACAAATGAAAGTACAATAGCCCATACTGCATATGCAACTACTCCAATAGCTTGTGCGCCCAATTGTGCTGCACCTCCGCCATTAAAAATTCCAATTCCTGTATCTCCATCTACTCCCCAAAGTCCGATTGCCAATGTACCCCAAGCACCTGCTACTCCATGAACAGAGATTGCACCTACTGCGTCATCAATTTTCAATGTTTTTTCAATAAAGCCCATTGATAAAACGACTAAGATACCACCAATCAAACCTGCTAAAACAGCACCACTCTCCGTCATATTTCCACAACCTGCTGTAATACTTACCAAACCAGCAAGTGCACCATTTAAGGTCATTCCTAAGTTTGGTTTTCCGTTTTTGATCCATGTAAATACCAAGGCTGCAATAGCACCTGCTGATGCTGCTAAATTGGTAACCAATACTACTTGTGAAGCTGCAACTGCATCATCACCACCCCAAGCTAATTGAGATCCACCATTAAAACCAAACCATCCTAACCAAAGGATAAAAACCCCTAAAGTTGCATACATTTGATTGTGACCATGCATTTCAACTGGTTTGCCATCCAAGTATTTTCCAATTCTTGGGCCGACCATCCAAGCAGCAACTAAAGCTGCCCATCCACCTACAGAGTGTACAATTGATGATCCTGCAAAGTCAATGAATTCTGCTGGCATGATACCGTCAGTATTATTCAACCATCCTCCATTCCATTCCCAACCACCTGCAATTGGATAAATAATTGCTGTCACTACAATACTGAAAATAGCATATGTTGTATATTTTGTTCTTCCAGCAATGGCTCCAGAAACAATTGTTGCAGCTGTCGCGGCAAAAACGGTTTGGAAAAATAAATCTGCTGCTCCTTGTGAGAATGTAAATCCACTCCAGTGGAAAACACCCATAAAAGCATCAGAACCATACATTAAAGAGTATCCTACAAACCAAAAGGCTAAAGATCCTACAGCAATGTCTAAGAAGTTTTTCATAGCAATATTAACCGCATTTTTCGAATCTGTCATTCCAGATTCTACTAAGAAGAATCCTGCTTGCATGAAGAATACTAAAATACCCGCTAAAAGCATCCAAAGCATTCCCATGTCTCCGTTTATTTTCTCAACCTCAGCAGCAATATCCACTGTTGCAGTTGTTTCTTGAATCATTGATAATAATAAACCCATTGTGTAAATTTTTAGTTAGTTTTTGTTTTTTGGTACTATTTTTTAGAAAGAATACACTGCAGCCAATGTAGCTCCTGTCATAGTTTTGTCTCCTGGGAAACCTGGAATGATCATATCTTTTGAAGAATCAATTCTTACCTCAGGAATAATTTTTAAGCTCTCTGTCAAAGAAAGATTTGCAGACAATGTGAATGCTGATACGTTAGTGTCTCCAGCTCCAGAAGTTCTTGTAAAAAACTCAGGTCTGAAACCTAAAGAGAATGTATCAGAAAATGTGTTCTGTAAATACAATGCAAAACCTTGATATCCAGCATCAGCATCTTTTGATTTTGAATAGGCTGCATTGATTCCTGCGTAGAAAGTTTCAGATAAATCGAATCCTCCTGTATAGTCTAAATACAATACATCTGTAAATCCAAATCCGTCAGCTCCATAAGCCAAGTTAAAGTACTGACCTTTGTAGCCTGTTTGGAATCCTAATTGATAGTCACTTGTTGGATTAGCACCTGACGTCAATCCATGTGGATTTGTCAATGCAAACAAGAAAGATAAATCTTCAGTAGCCGCATAATTTACTTTGAAACCTGTGTGAGAGAAAGGTCCTGCATTGAATAAATAAGATACTGAATAATGATAATTTCCTGTTGGAGAAATTACTTCAAATCCTAAAAAGGTATTGAATTGACCCAATGTTAAAGTTACTTTGTCTGATGCTTTGTAGTACGCATACAATTGGTTGATAGCGCCTTCATACATGTTTGCAGCTACTGCTCTAGGACCATAAGCCAAGTCAGCAACTACTCCCGCTTTTCCTTTTTCGTAAGCAAAAATGGTATTTACCATACCCAATCCAAATCCATTTGCAGCGCCACTTCCTCCGTAAAGAACTCCTAATGAGCCTGGTGAACCGCTTTTTAGATTACTTGTGTGATATACATCTACACTACCACTCAACGTAAATGTTCCTTTGTCGTCTTTTTCTTGTCCAATTACTATTAAACTACTTGTTAATAATAAAGTAAAAATAATTTTCTTCATAATGTTTGTTCTTTTTAGTTTTTAAATTGATTTTAGTTATTTGAACGGGTCAAATATATATAGTTAATTCTAAAAAACAAGGGGGTCAATTTCCGAAAACGATGTAATTATGAGATGACCCCTCAAAAAAATAGGGGTTAAATTAAGATAAATGTATTTTTTGGTAAGTGAAGGATGTAAAATAGGATGTTTGTAAAAAATTGGCATATTATTTTAAGATATTCATAAAAATGAGGGGTTTCTAAAAAATAATGCAATAATTAGAATCACTTACCTATTAAAAATTCAATAAAAATTCAAATTATTTGCATTTTTATCGATTTTTATTGCAGTAAAATCCTAGAGGTATAAGGGATTGTTTGGAAAACAAACAATATGAAAAGTTGCTAATGTTTAGGAATAAAAAAATCCACCTAAAAATGGTGGATTTTGTCTAAAAAAGTAAAAAAACGAACCTTATCCGTTAATCAGTCCTCTCGAAATGACTATTTTTTGGATTTCGGAAGTGCCTTCGTAAATTTGAGTAATTTTTGCATCACGCATTAAACGTTCTACATGATAGTCTTTTACAAAACCATT
>JANQTK010000019.1 GCA_030731695.1 Polaribacter sp. | reverse complement strand
CATATAAAATTGCAGGAAGAATTATTAAAACTGTAAAATCTTCAGGATTTTAATTGATAGAGATCAATAAAACAAAAAACTCCGAAACTTAGTTTCGGAGTTTTTTCATTTTAAATAGTTTATAGAAGCTATTCTGATAACAACCTATTTTACATCTTGTAGCGCAAAGACTTTTTTCAATAACGCTGTATCTCTCAAAGCTACTTTTTCACGTATTCCAACCTCTTCAACAGCAATCATTGTATAAACTCCTTTTAAAGCCTGGTTGGTAACATACTCTGTTAAATTTGGATTCACTTTTTTTACAAAAGGAATTGAATTGTATTTTGAAATTATCTGACTCCAAATAGCGTCTACACCAACATTCGCAAAAGATTGCTCAACAACCGGTGTGAAACTTTGATATAAATCTTGTTGAGTTTTGGTTTGTAAATACATTGTTGCAGCATTTTTTTCTCCTAGTAAAATATTTTTAGCATCATTGAATGTAATTTCTTTTACTGCATTCACAAAAATAGGTGTTGCAGTTTTTACAGCATCCTCAGCAGCTCTGTTTAAAACTTTAATACCTTCATCAACCAAATTTCCCATGCCAATTCTTCGCAATCCTTTATCTATTGCTTGTAATTCATCAGGCATTAGAATTTTAACCAAGTCGTTTTTATAAAATCCGTCTTGAGCTGTTAATTTTGTTACTTGTTTATTGATGCCATTATCTAAAGCTTGCCTCAGTCCTTTTCCAATGTCATCTTGAGACAATACAGTATTGCTTTGTAAATTTTTGAGCACTTTTTGAAATTGCGCACATCCAAAAAACCCTTGGGATAACATTAAAATTAGAAATATTTTTTTCATTCTCTTCAAATTTGTGTTTCTATGTTCATGATTTATTACAGAACTTTTTCAATTAAAAATTCTATAAAGCAACAAAAAAAACGCTCAAATGAGCGTTTTATGGATTACTTTTTTATTTCTGGCGGAAATCTTGAAACAATTTCTTTTACAAATTCATTGATTCTTTCCTCTTTTTTATCTCTGTTCTCATTTCTCAAAGCACCTGTTCCAATTCCTTGCCAAATCAATTCTTTCTTTTCTTTGTCAATAAAATCAACGAACAAGGTTCCTTCAGTAAACTGAGAAACATTTACATTGTTCATTCCGCCATTCATCATCCAAGGGTTCCAACCCCAACCCCAGCCCCATCCAAAACCGATGTTGCTTTGATTTACATCAACTCTTTCTCTTGATTTCGTAAAAAAACTCACCAACATATCTGGGTTATCGGATTTTACAAATCCTTGTGCTAGCAAGGCTGTTTCTAAGGCTCTTAAAATTCGTTTTTTATCCAAATCAGAAACATCCGATTTATCAATACTTGGTTTGTAAAAAGCAAAGGTTTTGTATTTTGAAAAATCTACTTGAGTATCGTAATCTGTTGTTACTCTTATAGAACTACAAGCACTCAAAAGAACAACTGCCGTGAATAAGATTATATTTTTTTTCATGATTTATATGTTTAGATGAAATATCATTTTAATTATTAAACAAGAATTTTACTCCTTAAAATTTATCAATAAGTATGCCAATTACTTGATAAATATTCAAT
>JANQTK010000018.1 GCA_030731695.1 Polaribacter sp. | reverse complement strand
GCACTAAAAACATAGCTTCCAGCAACCAAAACATTAGCACCAACTTCAATCAATGCATTTGCATTTTTGTCAGTAACTCCGCCATCAATTTCTATCAAACAAGATGATTTTGAAAAATCAATCAAATTTTTAAGTTGTTGTACTTTTTTGTAGGTATTTTCAATAAACGATTGTCCACCAAAACCAGGATTTACACTCATCAAACAAACCAAATCCAAATCAGCAATAATATCTTCTAAAACTGCGATTGGTGTGTGCGGATTTAAGGCAACTCCAGCCTTCATTCCTGCAGCTTTAATGGCTTGAACAGTTCTGTGCAAATGTGTACAAGCTTCATAATGAACCGTTAAAATGTTTGAACCCAAATCAGCAAAAGTCTGAATATATCTGTCAGGATCTATAATCATTAAATGTACATCAATTGTTTTTGTTGCATGTTTGGTAATGGCTTTTAAAACAGGCATTCCAAAAGAAATGTTGGGTACAAAAACACCATCCATAATGTCAATATGAAACCAATCAGCTTCACTATTATTGACCATTTCTATGTCGCGTTGTAAATTTGCAAAATCTGCCGCTAAAATTGAAGGAGCTACTAAATTACTCATTTTTTTGATTTTAAGTTTTACAAAGATAAAGCATCAAAAGAAGGTTCGCAAAGAAAAAATGTGACATAAAAAAAACTTCGATTTTTGGTCGAAGTTTTATAAGAATTTGTATTCTTAAAATTTATTTTTGTTGAATATCAATTTGATTTTGAATGATTCTCCAGTCATAAAAATGAAAAGTCATTCCATTACTCATGGCAACTAACATTCCTTTTGGGAATTTCCCTCCAAGATTTATGGATGTTGCATCAGCACCATCACATTCAATGGTTGAAGTTGGAAATTCAGCAATTTTTTGATGCAAATTAGAATCATTTTTTGAGCCTTCTCTTTTGTAAACAACGAAGGTGTTTTTTTGCTGATTGGAGACTAAAATATAACCTGTTGTTGTTGAGTTTTTATAAATCGCAATTCCTTCATGATCTGATTTGAAATCGTTTTGACCAAAAAAAGCCAATTCTGAATTGTTATTTTTAGAAGGATCAGCAATGTATTTTCTGATGCCAACTTGTTCGTCTGAATAATAAATAAAACCTAATTCATTGTCAACAGCAATGGCCTCAATCTCTTTTTTACCACTAAATTTTCCAAATTTTCGAACCAATGTAGCATTTACATTTTTGTTGTCAGAAATTGATAATTCATATTGCCAAAGATAATTTTCAGTTGGACCAAATTTTCTGCCTACAATTGCAAAAATAGTTCCATCAGAAGGTTTTGTGTACAAAGCAACTCCCATTGGATCTCTATCTTTTTCACCAACAAAAACTTCAATTCCACCATTGTCAATAGGTTTTAAATCAGGTAAAGAAAAAATTCGAATTCGATTTTTTTCTCTTTCAGTAGTCACAGCAATGTCTATTTTTTGGTCACCAATTTTGAATCCGTAAGCAATATCTACGTTGTTTGGACGCCCCATATTTATAAAACTGTTTACGATTTTTCCTGCTAAATCATATGCATACAATCCTCCTCCTGTTTCTTTATCAGTACCAATAAT
>JANQTK010000017.1 GCA_030731695.1 Polaribacter sp. | reverse complement strand
GCTTTTCCTTCTTTTTTCGGAATTCCACGTTGTTGCATGTAAAATAATGCATCATCATCTAATTGACCAATAGTACAACCATGAGAACATTTTACATCATCAGCAAAAATTTCTAGTTGAGGTTTTGCATTGATGGTTGATTTGTCACTTACTAAAACATTGTTGTTTTGTTGATATGCATTCGTTTTTTGAGCCTCTTTTTCAACAATTACTTTTCCGTTGAAAACGCCTGTAGAGCGCTCATCAAAAATTCCTTTGTAATCTTGATGACTTTCGCAATTAGGCTCAATATGATGCACTAATGTGTGATGGTCAACATGTTGTTTGTCTTCGATAATGGTAATTCCTTTTAAAATAGAGTTGATATGTTCGCCTCTTTGATAAAAGTTCAAATTATTTCTAGTGATATTTCCACCAAACGAAAATGTATGAACAGAAACTTCACTATTGGTTTTTTGCTCGATAAACGTGTTATCAACCAAAGATGCATTCAAATTGTCATTTTGAATTTTGTAATAATCAACAGTAGCATTTCTTGCCGCAAAAACTTCAGTAACCACATTTGATAACACTGCATTTGAGTTTAAACTTTGATGACGCTCAATGATTTGAACATGTGCGTTTTCTTCTACAACTATCAAATTTCTTGGTTGCATCATCGTAGCAATTTCAACTCCAGTTGTAAAATTTACAATTTGAATTGGTTTTTGCACTTCCACATTTTTTGGAATGTAAATGTAAGCACCTTCTTTTGCAAACGCTGTATTTAAGGAAGTTAAGTTGTCTTGCTTTGCAATTTTATTGAAATAATTTTCAATAACGATTTTGTATTTTGGTTTTGTAAATGCAGCAGACATTAAACAAACATCAATGGTGTCGTGCGTAGTTTCTGATAAAAATGAATTGTATTTTCCGTCAATAAAAACTACTTTATACGAATCTATTTCCTGAATTAGATATTTTTTTACATCAGCCAAATCAATTGCAGTTTCTTTGTTTGGAAACAAGCAATAGTCATTTTTTAAAATTACATTCAAGGAAGTGTATTTCCAGGCCTCTAATTTTTTTGATGGAAAACCGAGTTTTTCAAAATTTTCAAGCGCTTTCATACGGATTTCATGAATATCAGAATTCATGTCCATTTCGTTTTCAAAAGCTACGTATGATGAAAGAATTTTATCTTTTAATTCCATTTTTTTTAAGTTTAAAGTTCAAAGTTTTAGATTTAAAATTTTTTAACTTTGAATTACAAATTTTGAATTTTGAACAAGTTTTAGCTTACCAATTCTTGTTTAATCCAATCATATCCTTTTGCTTCCAATTCTAAAGCCAATGATGCATCACCTGTTTTAACGATTTTTCCATCATATAAAACATGAACGAAGTCTGGCACAATATAATCTAACAAACGTTGGTAATGTGTAATTACTAGCACAGCATTGTCTTTAGATTTTAGCTTATTTACGCCATTTGCAACGATTCTTAATGCGTCAATATCCAAACCAGAATCTGTTTCATCTAAAATGGCTAATTTTGGCTCTAACATTGCCATTTGAAAAATTTCATTACGCTTTTTTTCACCACCAGAAAATCCTTCGTTTAAAGAACGTGACAAAAATTTACGATCAA
>JANQTK010000016.1 GCA_030731695.1 Polaribacter sp. | reverse complement strand
CTGCTATTGTAAAAGCAAAACAAAACATCATTTCAGCCAATTTAGAGGAATTTATTGGGGTACATCATGTGAATTTTTTCAATTCTAAAAAAGAAGTTTTTGGCAATACTACCATTTTGTTCAATCCGCCTTATGGCGAACGTTTAAATGTTGAACTTGCCGAGTTTTACAAGAAAATAGGAGATACTCTAAAACATAATTATCCAGGCTCAACAGCTTGGTTGATTACTTCAAACGTAGACGCTCTCAAACACGTTGGTTTAAAAACTTCTCGAAGAATTCCACTAAAAAATGGAGATTTAGATTGTAAGTTTGTACGATATGATTTGTATGAAGGTTCTAAAAAAGCGTCTAAAAATAATCTAGACGCCCTTTAGAATATCAATGAAGATTGATGGTTTTTCTAGCATTGGGAAATAGCCACAGTTCTCTATCAAATGTGTTTTTTCTATATCTAAATAATCATTGATTCTTTTTGGAGTTTCATCATCTCCAGATGATGCTTCAATTCCCCAAATAATTTCAATAGGAGCTGTTGTTTTTTTGATGGAATCTAACCATTTCGTGGAGGATTGTTGGATTTCTACAGCCCAATAATGTATAAAATTCAATGTTTTTAAGCCCTCATCATAGTTAAGTAATTTCCAATAAACGCTCAATTCTTCATCACTAATTGATTTTTCATCATGAAAACTTTTCCGTATGTATTTTTTAAACATTTCAAAAGAACTTGAAATTTTTAAGAAGGTATCATTGATGTATTTTACAATACCATCTTGAGTTTCTTTGTCAGGACTTAATTCCACAGAAAGGCTCATATTTAAAAGCCAAATCTTATTTATTTTTATATCAGAAAACCCTGACGAAATAATCGATAATAACTCACACAAAACACTAGCTCCAAAACCTTGAGCAATAATAGAAACTTCCTTTATTTTTAATTCATCAAGAAGGTTTACTAAAACTTCTGCTTGCTCAATTATTGAAAAATAATAGTTTGTAGGTTTTGAAGAAAGTCCAAAACCAACCAAGTCGGGTATCACCATTCGATACGTAAATTTTAGATCATCTATTACTTTATGGTAATCGTATGAACACATACCATAACCATGAATCACTAAAATTATTTTTTCACCCACTACAGTATCTATGAGTGATACCCTTTGCCCTAACAATTTAATTGTTTGATGCTTGGTTTTCCAGTTTATAATATTCATTTGCTTCTATTACGCAGTTGCAAATTCGTATTTATAAGAATGATAAATTGATTGGTCAAGTTCTTTTAAAACCATCAACAACCAATTTATAGGTTCTTTATCCAAAACAAAACAGTTTTTATTTTCGATAATTTCTATGTTGTTGTGATGATTTGAAGCAATATGAAGTAAAATATTTTTGATGTTTGAAAGATCATCTTTACGCCAAAAAATCTTTACAGGTACATTAGTTTCTTTTAAAGCGCCCATCCATCTGTGCCAATACAAATAACTTTCTTCGTTGTAACAACACAAAACCAATGCTTCTTTTTGATTTTCTAATTCGTTGAATTTTCGCCAAATTCTATCAATTTTTTCTTTGTCTTTGTACTTGTTATTTTCTTCAGAAAGTTGATAAAAATGATTACTCTTGTAATTCATCAAAATATCTTTGTATTTTACTAATTTCTTATTTTGAATTAAAGATGTAATGGTATTTAAGTCTGAATAAATATCATTATTTATACTATTGCATATAAGCAATTTCTTAATGTTAAAGGAAATAAAATTGGCATTTTTCTTATACAAAATTTCTTTTGCCACTTTAGAGCCATGTCCATCAGCGAGGATGGTAAAGTTTTTTAAGTTTAGTTTTCTCCATAGTTCAATACAAACATTCGCTTGATCCATTAAGGAAAAACAGTATGTATCTGGTAAATCAGAAAAACCAAATCCAAAAGGATCATGAATAATTACTCTGTAATAATCACTTAAAATTGGGATAATTCTGTGGTAATCATAGGTAGTTGATGGATATCCATTAATGATTACAATTGTTTCTTTTGATGAAGTATCATCTGCTGTGTCTATGACAAATAAATCGTTGTTATTAATACGAACGAATTTGCCATAACTTTTCCACTCTTGTGCAGTCATAATTTACGGGGGATTAATTATTAACTTAATATGTTATGTTATGACAAATATAAAATATTATTTTTAAGAATCACTATCATTTATAGTTTATTTTTAACTTTAACATGTAATTTGCATTCATTTAATGTATTTATTTCAAGAACATACGCTTTATTATAAAGTCTATATAAATTGACTTGTTTTTTATATTTTAATTAATTAGGTTATGTTATTTTAACTACCAATTTTTTGAGTAAATTTGAATTTAATTTAAATCCAATTGGCTACACCCTTCTTTATAGACGTTGTTTTACCGATTCCAATTCAAAAAGCATTTACCTATAGTATAACTCAAGAGGAGGCAACTTTTTTGAAAAAAGGAATGCGTGTGGCAGTTTCTTTTGGTAATAATTCAATTTACACAGCGATTGTTTTGGATATTCACCAAAACGCACCTATACTATATGAGGCAAAAGAAATTCATCAAATTTTAGATGAAACTCCCATTGTTTCTGAATTTCAGTTACAACATTGGGAGTGGATTGCTGACTATTATATGTGTTCTTTAGGAGAAGTTTTTAGAGCAGCTTTGCCATCAGCACTTTTGTTAGAAAGTGAAACAGTGCTATTTAAAAATCAGGCTTTTGAGGACGAAAGTTTATTAGATAATGAAGAGTTTTTGATTTTTGAAGCGTTGCAACATCAATCTCAATTAACGATTCATCAAGTTTCTGATATTTTAGGAAAGAAAAAAGTAATGCCCGTTATCAATCAATTGATACATAAATCGGTTATTTATCTAAAAGAAGAAATTTACGAGCAATACAAGCCAAAACTAGAGAAATATGTTCGCTTGCACTCGCACTATTCCAATGATAGTTCATTAGAAAAATTGCTATCTGAATTGGCAAATGCTAAAAAACAACATGCAGCAGTACTGACTTTTTTTCAACTAAATACTTCAAAAAAAGCAATTAAATCCAAAGATTTAGAAAAAAAAGCAGGTATTTCATCCGCTGTTTTAAAAGCTCTGGTTGATAAAAATATCTTTGAATTTTACCACTTACAAATTGATAGAATTTCTTTTCAAGGAAGTTCAAATTCACTGAAAGATTTGAACGAGTTTCAAGAGAAAGCACTTTCCGAAATCAAAGAATCGTTTCGTGAAAAAGACATTGTCTTGTTGCATGGCATTACCAGTTCTGGAAAAACGGAGGTATACTCCAAATTGATTGACGAACAATTACAACAAGGAAAGCAAGTGCTATTTTTATTGCCAGAAATTGCACTGACAACTCAAATTATTACTCGCTTACAGCAGTATTTTGGAAATCAAATTTCGGTTTTTCATTCTAAATATTCCATGAATGAAAGAGTAGAAGTGTGGCATAATGTAATGGAAAACAAACCTAAAGCGCAAATAATTTTAGGGGCACGTTCAGCAATTTTTTTACCATTTTCCAATTTAGGATTGATTGTCGTTGACGAAGAGCATGAAACTTCTTACAAACAATTTGATCCTGCTCCAAGATACAATGCACGAGATGCAGCCATTGTTTTGGCAAAAATGCATCAAGCAAAAATAGTGTTAGGTTCAGCAACACCTTCTTTAGAAAGTTATTTCAATGCTACCCAGCATAAATATGGATTTGTAAAACTCAACAAACGTTTTGGAGAGGTAAAAATGCCTAAAATTGAGTTGATTGATCTCAAAGAAAAACAGCGCAAAAAACAGCTAAAGGGACATTTTTCTGATGCTTTATTACAAAACATTCAAGAAGCTCTTGATCAAAAGGAACAAGTTATTTTGTTTCAAAACAGGCGTGGTTTTTCTCCAATTGTTGAGTGTACTTCTTGTGGATTTTCACCACAATGCCCCAATTGTGATGTTTCATTAACATATCATAAGTTTAAGCACGAATTGCGCTGTCATTATTGCAGTTATCAACGTGCAATGCCCAATAGTTGTGGGGCTTGTGGAAGCAATACTTTAGACACCAAAGGTTTTGGAACGGAACAAATTGAGTTGGAATTAAAAGCGTTATTCCCTGATTTTGTCATTGGTAGAATGGATTTAGATACCACTCGTGGTAAATTTGGCTACCAAAAAATCATAGGTGCTTTTGAAGCTCGAGAAATTGATATTTTGGTGGGTACGCAAATGCTTTCCAAAGGATTAGATTTTGACAACGTGTCTTTAGTCGGAATTTTAAGTGCTGATAATATGCTCAATTTTCCTGATTTCAGAGCCTATGAACGTGCGTATCAAATGATGGTTCAAGTTTCTGGAAGATCAGGAAGAGCTCAAAAACAAGGAAATGTTGCTATTCAAACATACAATCCTGAACATCTCATATTACAACAAGTTGCCACTACTAATTATGAAGAAATGTTTCACGAGCAATTGCAAGAACGCTCAAAATTCAAGTATCCACCGTATTTTCGCTTGATAAAAATTACGCTGAAACATAAAGATTATACCAAAGTAGATTTAGGAATCAATTGGCTTTTCCAAGCACTGCAAGGTGTTTTTGGAGAACATGTTTTAGGGCCTTCAGCACCATCAGTGTCACGAATTAGAAATCAGCATATTAAAAATTTGGTGATTAAAATTCCGCCAAAGCAATCGCTGTCTGCAACCAAAAAGCAGGTTCAGAAAATACGAGACACTTTTGAAGCTGTTAAAGATTTTAGAGCGATTCGTTTTGTAATTGACGTTGATTCTTATTAAAAATAGTTTTATCCTAAATCTCACAAAAACAGAATTATCAATAATTTTGTAACTTTAACGCTATTAAAAATTAAATCTATGTCAAATTCTTGGTATCAAAAAAATAAAGAGAGGATTTTAAAGAACCTAAAAGAGAAATATAAGGAGGATAAAGAATTTAGAGAAAAGGCGAAGAATAAGTATGGTGACCGTTATAAAGAAGATCCTGAGTATAAATTAAAAACACTCGAAAATGCAAGAAATAGATATCATACTGATGAGAAATATCGGCTTGCAACCATTGAAAGGTCTAGGGCTAAGAAAAAAAACAAATAACTCAATTATAAAATAAACCCAATAAAAAAGAGGAAACTGAACAGCTTCCTCTTTTTACATTATAAAATATCTTTGATTATAATTTTAATGATACTCCAAAAATAATTTGATTGGTTCTATTGTCAATATTAATATTGGTATTGTTGTCTACAAAATTGGCTTCTGTGTTAGAGAGTCCTCTTTCCCAGCGAACATCCAATCCTAAACTGCCCAATTCAATACCAAAACCCATTTGCAGACCCACTGAAAATTTATCAAACTCATCAGTAGTTACTCCCGAAAAACTGAAGTTGTCATCAACAATATACTGAAAAGAAGGCCCAATAAACACGTTGCCAATTCCCAATACTTTTTTGCCCAATAATATAGGCACATCAATTTTCTTAAAATCGTACGCTGTTGATATATTGTTATATACGTACTCGCTTTTTACTTGCGTATATACAATTTCAGGTCTTAAATACAACCCAATTACGGGTATTTTTCCACGAAACCAAACTCCTGCATGAAAGCCTGATTTTGATTGTGCACCATTTATCAAATCATTTCCTGCTGTGCTAAAAGTAGCATCGCCATTGTTGTTATAGTTCAATCCACCTTTGATACCAAAATCTATTTGTGCATTAGATAATTGAACAAAACCAACTGTAAAAACCACTATGAAAAGGAATCTCTTTACCATGATATATTTTTTATTTGTTCCTTTACTAACGTTTTTATTTTCTAGATAGTACTTTTTTCACTGCTTTTACAACAGCAGCTGCATCCAAACCATATTTTGCCATCAATTGCTCAGGAGTTCCTGATTCGCCAAAGGTATCATTGGTGCCTACAAATTCTTGTGGAGTAGGAGTGTTCAATGCCAAAGTTCTAGCAACACTTTCGCCTAAACCACCTAAAATATTGTGCTCTTCAGCAGTTACAATACAGCCTGTTTTTGCCACTGATTTTAAAATGATTTCTTCGTCTAAAGGTTTAATGGTGTGAATGTTAATCACTTCAACACTAATCCCTTCAGCTTCTAATTGTTCAGCAGCTTGCAAAGATTCCCAAACCAAATGTCCGGTAGCTACAATCGTAACATCCGTTCCTTCTGATAATAAAATACCTTTTCCGATCACAAAAGGTTCGTCAGTTGGCATATATACAGGCACTTTTGGACGACCAAAACGCAAATAAACTGGCCCTTCGTGGTCAGCAATAGCAATAGTTGCTGCTTTTGTTTGGTTGTAATCACAAGGATTGATAACTGTCATTCCTGGCAACATTTTCATCAAACCAATATCTTCTAATATTTGATGTGTGGCACCATCTTCGCCCAAAGTTACTCCAGCGTGTGATGCACAAATTTTTACATTTTTACCAGAATACGCCACAGATTGACGAATTTGATCATACACTCTTCCTGTTGAAAAATTGGCAAAAGTTCCTGTAAATGGAATTTTTCCTCCAATGGTTAAACCAGCTGCAATACCAATCATGTTGGCTTCTGCAATGCCCACTTGGAAAAAGCGTTCTGGATTTTCTTTGATAAAATCATCCATTTTTAAAGATCCAATTAAATCAGCACATAGCGCAACTACGTTTGGATTTGTTCTTCCTAATTCTGTAAGGCCATCACCAAAACCAGAACGTGTGTCTTTCATTTCTGTGTATGTGTATTTTTTCATTTTAAGGTAGTGTATTGTAAATAGGTTGTAAATTAGGTTGTAAAAATAATATTTTCTTTGATGCCATCTTCTATAATTTCATCAATTCTTCATAGAGTTTATGAACAGGCAATCCCATGACATTAAAATAACTGCCTTCAATTTTTTCAATGCCGATAAAACCAATCCATTCTTGAATTCCGTAGGCACCAGCTTTGTCAAAAGGTTGGTAGTTTTTAATGTAAAAAAGGATTTCTTCGTCTGTAAGTTTTTTGAAATATACTTGGGTTGTGTCGTTAAAAATCTTTTGAAAATGGGCACTTTTAATGCTTACTGATGTAATGACTTCGTGTTTTTTGTCTGAAAGTTTTTGTAACATTTCAAAAGCTTCACTTTCATTTTTTGCTTTTTCTAAAGGCTTATTTTCTAGCCAAACAATCGTGTCAGAGGTAATGACTAAGTCATTTGTAGCCAAATTTGTAAACGCTTTAGATTTTAAATCCGCCAGATAATCCGTAATTTCACTTCCCTGCAAATGTGCAGGATATACTTCTTCAACTTCTTTTACTTGAATAGAAAAATCAATCCCTAAGTCTTTAAAAAACTGCTGTCTTCTGGGAGAACCTGAAGCTAAAATGACGTTATAATTTTTTAGTTTTTGACTAAGCATTAAAACTCTTTTTAATCCTTGCTAAATCTATTTTATTGTCCCTGTCTTTAATCACATCGCGTTTGTCGTGTGTTTTTTTACCTTTTCCCAAAGCAATTTCAAGTTTGGCAAAACCACGATCATTGAGAAATAGTTTTAACGGAACAATGGCATTTCCTTTAGCTTCCACATCTTTTTTAAGACTGCGCAATTCGCGTTTGTTCAATAATAGCCTGCGTTCGCTTTTCGGATTGTGATTAAAATGATGTCCGAAAGCATACTCTTCAATATACATATTGATGATGAATAATTCACCAGCCTCGTTAAATTCGCAAAAACTTTCGGTAATACGCGCTTTACTCTCTCTGATTGATTTGATTTCAGTACCTGTCAATTGAATTCCAGCCACATAAATGTCTAGAATTTCAAATTCGAAACGTGCTTTTTTATTTTGGATGTTGATTTTTTTCTGAACAGTCATCAACGGATGTTTGATTGATTAAAAACGAGTACAAAGATACATTTTTAGTTTCGTGAAAGAAATGTAATTTTACACTCAATTATAAGACCAACTCAAAAAATCACTTCATGAAATATATTTTTTTCTTTGCAATAGCAGTACTTGTCTCTTGTAACACACCCAAAAAAGAGCTGACTGCTCA
>JANQTK010000015.1 GCA_030731695.1 Polaribacter sp. | reverse complement strand
CAATCTCTTTTTTATGTGGTTTAAATGTTACTTATATTTTTAATAAATCTTGGACTTGGAAACATAACAATAAATCATCTAAAAGATTTGGAAAATTCATAATTCTTTATAGTTTTTCTTTATTTATAAATGTGTTTATGAATTCTTTTTTTCTTAAAATTTTACAAAAAAATCCCTCATTTACAGCAATTCCTTACAAATATTTCGTAGCATTTGTAGGTGCAACTTTGTTGAGTGCATCATTTAATTTTTTTGGTCAAAAGGTGTGGGTTTTTAAATAAAAATATTATAAATCCAATTCAAAAGTTTCGCGTAATTTTTCAATCAGAGGATTTTTTTCTTTCATTTTATTGAACTTTTCTTGAGGCGTATATGCAAACTTTTTTGAAATCGTTTCATCTAAAATTACAGAAATATCAATTCCATAATTATTCAATTTTTCTCTAAGAAAGTGCAATAAATTGGGTCTTCCTTTTAAAAATTGGTCTTGCATTAACGAGTTGGAAACTGTACAAGAAATTTGAAAATTTTCGCCCAAAGTAGGCTTTCCTATGCTTAAAATAGCAGCCATACTTTGTTCGCCTTTTTTTTCTAAAAGCAATGCATATTCTTTCCAATACAATTCCAATTGTTTTAATGTAAAAACAGTTTTAGGATAGTCATCATAATTTTCTTCTACCATTGTTTTTTCAACTTCTTTGGGTTGAAATACACTTTTTAAAGAAAGTGATGATTCTCTTTTTTGGAATTTTTCTAAAATTGGTTTTTTAGTTTCAACAGTAGTTTCGATTGTTGGTTCGGCAACAATTTTAGGAGTTTCAGCAGGCTTTTTGGGAATTTCTTTTATTACTTCTTTTTTTGCAGGCATCAATGCTTGAAAGAAACTAGCTGGAATTATGAAGTTAGCTGGTTTTTTTTTTTCTCCATCAAAAGTGATAGAGGCAATTTGCATTAAGGTTAATTCCACCAACAATCGTTGATTTTTACTGGATTTGTAATTCAAATCACAATCATTTGCTTTCTGAATTGCATCCATCAAAAAAGAAATACTTGACTTTGTTGCTTGTGCCAAATATTTTTGTTTGGCAGTATCACCAACTTCTAATAAATCAATCGTTATTTTATCTTTTGCAACCAATAAGTCTCTAAAATGACTTGCTAAACCATTGATAAAATGATGACCTTCAAATCCTTTTGATAAAATGACATTGAAAGCATTCAACACTTCAGGAATGTTGTTAGATAGCAACAAATCAGTCATTGAAAAATACGTATCATAATCCAACACATTCAAGTTTTCAGCAACTGCCTCACGTGTCAAATTTTTTCCAGAAAAACTAACAACTCTATCAAAAATTGACAACGCATCACGCATAGCACCATCTGCTTTTTGCGCAATAATATGCAATGCATCATCATCCGCTGTGATTCCTTCGTTTTTACAAATTGTTTTCAGATAATTTTTTGCATCTAAAACGCCTATTCGTTTGAAATCAAAAATTTGGCAACGAGATAAAATCGTTGGTATTATTTTGTGTTTTTCAGTGGTTGCTAATATAAAAATGGCGTGTGCAGGAGGCTCTTCTAAAGTTTTTAGAAATGCATTGAAAGCAGATTGTGAGAGCATGTGCACCTCATCAATAATATATACT
>JANQTK010000014.1 GCA_030731695.1 Polaribacter sp. | reverse complement strand
CCAATCATTCTTTTTCCATTATCTGGAGGTTTGGGTCTCAATGAAACTACAGCTTCTTACGGTCACAAATATGTATTTCTTTATATTGGTGGATTTATTTTAGCAATCGCCATCGAAAAATGGAAATTGCATAAAAGAATTGCTTTAACCATCATAAAAATTGTAGGGACCAATGTGAATTTCATCATTTTAGGGTTCATGATTGCGACCGCTTTTTTATCCATGTGGATTTCAAATACAGCATCTGCAGTCATGATTTTACCAGTTGGAATGGCCATTGTTTCGCAGTTAAAAGACAATCCTGCTACAAGTGAAAACGAAAACATGATTTTCGGAAAAGCCTTGATGTTGGCAATTGCGTATAGCGCTTCTATTGGCGGAATTTCAACCTTGATTGGAACGCCTCCAAATTTGGTGTTGGCAGGAATTATCAAACAAACGTACGGAATCGAAATATCGTTTGCTCAATGGTTTTCATTTGGATTTCCAATCGCAATGATGCTATTATTTATTTGTTGGATGTATTTAACGCGTGTTGCGTTTACTTTTAAACAAAAAGAATTTCCTGGCGGAAGACAAGAAATTAAAAAACAATTGCAAGAATTAGGACCTGTGTCTTATGAAGAAAAAGCTGTTTTTTTAGTTTTTTTATTGACCGCTTTTTCTTGGATTACACGATCTTTTTTATTAGAAAGTTTTATTCCAACAATTGATGATACCATTATTGCAATTTTCTTCGCAATTCTGTTATTTATTGTACCCTCTAAAAATAAAAGCGTCAAATTAATGGCTTGGGAAGATGCTGTAAAATTACCTTGGGGAATTGTGTTGCTTTTTGGTGGTGGAATGGCGTTGGCTTTGGGTTTTGAAACGAGTGGTTTGGCAGTTTGGATTGGTCATCAAATGACTTCTTTAGAATCATTTTCACTATTGATTTTACTCTTGATTTTAGTAGCTTCTGTGAATTTTTTGACAGAAATTACTTCAAATTTAGCCACTACAGCAATGTTATTGCCAGTATTAGTTTCATTGGCAGCTGCACTTGGTTTGCATCCTTTTTATTTATTGATTGGCGCAACATTGGCAGCTTCATGTGCCTTTATGTTGCCAGTGGCTACACCTCCAAATGCAGTGGTTTTTGGTTCAGGATATTTAAAAATTGAAGATATGGTAAAAAAAGGGTTTGTTTTAAACCTTATATCCATTCTTTTGGTTACCTTTTTTGTTTACTATTTATTGCCCGTCATTTGGGATTTACCAGAAATTGTAGCACTTAAAAAATAATATGTTCAATTTTATAACCAAATAGGCATTTTTTTCAAGTATAAAACTCTGCCCCCTCCTTTGGAGGGGTTGGGGGAGGCTTTTACCCTTCCAATTTCATAGAAAGTTCCAACCAACGTTCTTCTTTTTCTTCTAAAGATGCAATGATTTCCTCTAATTCTTCTGATTTTTTCTGAATATCTTCAGGTGCAATTTCAACCGCTAAAAACTGATTTTCAATGCTAGTTTTTCTGTTTTGAAGTCGTTCAATTTCAACTTCCAAGGCTCCAAATTCTCTTTTTTCTTGATAATTTAAACCTGTTTTAGAAGGGGCTGTTTCAGGTTTTTCTTCTACTTCTTTTTCAATCTTTTCTTTGGGTGCTGAATCTTC
>JANQTK010000013.1:2929-8224 GCA_030731695.1 Polaribacter sp. | reverse complement strand
CATGAAAGTATTACCACAACAGAAATTTACGTGCATTTGGATAAAAGTTATTTGCGTGATGTTGTAGAAACGTATCATCCTAGAAGATAAAGCCCATCCTAGCCTTCCCAAAGGGAAGGAACTCTTAGTGATTTGAAAACTTGTTTGAAGAAAATCTTTAAAGAAAAGGTTTTTAGAGCTTTTTTTGAAATAAAAAATCTTGCTTTTTAAGCAAGATTTTTTTTAAAATTATATTTTTTTGTAAAATTATTTCCTCCTTTAGAAGAAGCTAAAAGAAGTATTTATTTAGCTACGTTTACAGCTCTAGTTTCTCTGATTACGGTCACTTTTACTTGCCCTGGATAGGTCATGTCATTTTGAATTTTTTGAGAAATACTAAATGACAATTCCGATGCTTTGGTATCACTCACTTTACCACTTTCAACCATCACACGCAATTCACGTCCTGCTTGAATTGCATAAGCTTTTTGCACTCCTGGAAAACCAAAAGCAATGTTTTCTAAGTCTTTTAAACGTTGAATATACGAATCCAACACTTGACGTCTTGCGCCTGGTCTTGCACCTGAAATAGCATCGCAAACTTGTACAATTGGCGAAATCAAATATTTCATTTCAATTTCATCATGGTGTGCTCCAATCGCATTGCAAACTTCCTCTTTTTCACCATATTTTTCAGCCCATTGCATACCTAATAATGCGTGAGGCAAATCACTTTCTGCATCTGGAACTTTTCCTATATCGTGCAACAACCCTGCTCTTTTAGCCAACTTTACATTCAATCCCATTTCAGCAGCCATGATCCCACAAAGATTGGCAACTTCACGCGAGTGTTGTAATAAATTTTGACCATAAGATGAACGATATTTCATTCGTCCTATAATTTTAATTAACTCCGGATTCAAACCATGAATTCCTAAATCAATCACCGTTCTTTTTCCAATTTCGATGATTTCTTGGGTAATTTGTTTTTCAGTTTTTTCAACAACTTCTTCAATTCTTGCTGGGTGAATTCTTCCATCAGTTACCAATTTGTGCATTGCCAAACGTGCAATTTCTCTACGAACTGGATCAAAACAAGATAAAATAATGGCATCTGGAGTATCATCAACAATGATTTCAACACCAGTAGCAGCTTCTAAAGCTCTAATATTTCTTCCTTCACGTCCAATAATTCTTCCTTTAACATCATCAGATTCAAGGTTAAAAACAGAGACACAATTTTCAACAGCTTGTTCTACTCCTACTCTTTGAATGGTTCCTAAAACAATTTTTCTTGCTTCTTGTTCTGCAGTTAATTTTGCTTCCTCTATAGAAGTTTGTACAAAAGCCATCGCTTCTGATTTTGCTTGGTCTTTTAAGGATGCTATCAATTCTTTTTTAGCTTCATCTACTGACAATCCTGAAATTTGCTCCAACATATCAATATGACGACTGTGCATTTTTTCAAGATCACTTTCTTTTTTCTCTAAAAAATCAAGTTTAGAATCGTAATCCTTTTCTTTGTCTTCAAGGACTTTAGTCAATCTTTTGTTTTTATCAATTTCTGATGCAACAATTGACTCTTTCTCACGAACTCTTTTTTCTACTTCCGATATCTTTTTTTCTCTTGAAATGATTACTTTTTCATGCTCTGATTTTAACTCGATAAATTTTTCTTTAGCTTGTAAAATCTTTTCTTTTTTAATTGATTCTGCATCAATTTTTGCTTCTTTAATAATAGAAGCTGCTTCTTTTCTTGTATTGTCTAATATTTTTTTTCCTTTCGATTTTTCTAGTGCTTTAAAGATTATAAAACCTATAGCTACTCCAGCTAAAACTCCCAATATAATGGGAAGAATCATTCCATCCATAATTTAAATTTAGTGTATAAAAAAGCCTACATTAGTGGGGTTTATATAAACTCTATTATTACATGTTTAGGACTAACTAGCTGATCAAGGATCCATCCAAGAAACTAGTTCTGATGGCTTGCTTTAGCAACTAAAACTCATCCTCTATAATAGATTTTTGTTGAGTTTATCAAACAAATTACTAACGTAGGCAGTGTGTGTTAATGTATTTTAAAGAACTTATTTTAAATGTGCATTTACCAAATTGGTCAATTCATTTAATTTTTCTATTGCTTCTTTATTGGTGGAATTTTTATCTAACGCACTGATTTCTAATTTCGAAGCAAATTGCAATGCACACATAGCCAAAACATCTTGTTTGTCGCTAACAGCATAATTTTGCTCATAAAGAGTTATCAGTTTATTAATTGCATTTGCAGCCTTTCGCATTCCTTCTTCTTCATTCGTGTTATTTACACTTAAAGGATAGGTTCTGCCTGCAATTACAACATTAATCTTTAGTTTTTCCGCCATTTAAAGAACTTTATTCTTGTAACTGAACAATGCATTTATCAATTTCTCGAATCAATGTATTTATTTTCAGTTTTGTATCTTTTGTATCTTTACTACTGCCCTCGATAGTTTTTGCAATTTTTAGCATTTCGTATTCATTCTTCTGATTTGCTAGAAATTGTTCTTTTTCTAAAAGCTGATGTTGCAATTTTGTATTCGATTGAAGTAAAATCTGATTTTCCTTCACCAAAAATTCATAATTAGAAAGTAATTTTTGTAATGTAACCTCCAATAAATGAACTGCTTCAAGCGTATTACTCATTTTGCTATTTAGAATAAACTATCCTTACAAAGTTAGTAATCTGTTTTTTATTTTACAACATTTAATTACTTTTTTATTAATACATTGATGGTAAACAATTTACGAAAACAGTATTTTTTACTATTTTTACAAAAAATAATTGCCTTTTGAGAAAAATTGTATTCATATTACTAGTGTTTTCGTATTTTTTTGGGATTTGTCAAGACAAATACCCTAAAGATTATTTTCAATCTCCTTTAAATATCCCCATCATATTATCGGGATCTTTTGGTGAACTAAGAAACAACCATTTTCATTCAGGATTAGACATCAAAACACAAGGAATTGAGGGTTTAGAGGTTTTTGCTGCGGCTGAAGGATACATTTCTAGAATCAAAGTAAGTCAATATGGTTTTGGGAAATCTGTTTACATCACGCATCCAAATGGATATACTACTGTTTATGCGCATTTAAGCAAATTCGCACCCAAAATTGAGGCGTATGTAAAATCTATTCAATACAAAAAAGAAGCTTATGATATTGAAGAAACAAGATTTAAAGAGGATACTTTTCCAATCGAAAAAGGCGAATTGATTGCTTTTTCTGGTGATACTGGTGGCTCAGGTGGTCCTCACTTGCACTTTGAAATTCGAGATACTGAAAGTGAAAAAATAATCAATCCTTTGTTTTTTGGATTTGCAATTAATGATAGCATTCCTCCTATTTTTCAATCTGTAAAAGTGTATGCTTTAGAACACAATTCTCACATCAATCATCAAAACAATAGTTTTCAACTTCCAATTAAAAAATCTGTTGATGGAAATTTTATTGCCGATAAAATTATTGCCAATAATGCCATTGGTTTTGGTGTTGATGTTTTTGATAAAGGAGATGAAGCTTATAATAAATTAGGAATTCAAAGTCTTGAAATGTTGGTAAATGGTAAACGATTTTACCATCATGATTTGGAAACTTTTTCTTTTTCTGAAAGTAAATACATCAATCTACATATTGATTATGAGCATTTTAAAAAATACAAATCACAATTTCAAAAAACATTTATTGACTCCGTAAATACATTATCAACATATAAAGAATTGATTGATTTTGGAAAAATTAACATCGAAAAGGACCTCAATTATACCATTAGTATCATTGCTAAAGATTTTTCCGGAAATGAAAGTACGCTTAAAATTCCTGTGATAGGCAAAGAAACGGATGCAACTTTAACCAAAAAAATTGACACAACTTCTTTTAAAATAATTGCCAAAAATTTCAACAAATATACTTTGGATGGAGTTACAATTGCTTTTCCAAAAAATACTTTTTACAAAGACACATATTTAGATTTTAAGGTTGAAAACGGAATTGCCAAAATTCACCCTCAAACAATTCCATTGGATGATCATTTTACACTGACTTTTGATGTTTCAAAATACACTGAACAAGAAAAAAAACAACTTTATATAGCCAATATTGATTATCCAAAATACCCAAGATACCAATATACTAGAAAAAAAGACAGCACGTTTTTTACGACAACTAAATATTTAGGTAATTACACTTTAGCAATTGATAATCAAATACCTAAAGTTCAATTACTTCACATAAAAGATGGTCAATGGATTTCTAATTCCGAAACTTTAAAAGTAAAAATTAGCGATATTGGCTCAGGTATTAATACCTTTAGAGCAACCATAAATGATGAATGGATTTTAATGGAATACAATCACAAAACAGGAATTCTTACCTACGATTTTACAGATAAAATCTTGGTTGGTAGCAAACATTTGTTTAAAATTGTAGTTTATGACAATGTAGGAAATACGAACGAGCTTTTTGCTACGTTCTTTAAAAAACAAGTAAATTAGCCTTTGTGAAAAAACTACTCTTTTTATTCCTTTTTTTTCCTGCTTTTTTGATAGCTCAAAAAACAACTATTTTAAAAGGAACGGTAAAAAACAGCTTCAAACAACCCATTGAAAAGGTTTCTATTACTTTCGGAAACACAGGAACTGAAACAGATGAAAATGGAAATTATTCCATCAGAATTCCTATTGAAACTGAAATCACACTTGTTTTTAGCCACGTTTCTTACCGAACTTTAACCGAAAAAATATCAGCAAATAACAGAAATGGTATTCGCTTTTCTCCAATTCTTATTCTTAAAACTGAGGAATTAAAGGAAATTGTCATCAAAGACAACAAAAAAGAAGCACAAGGCTTAACAAAAATCGACATCAATAAGGTAAAAAATGTGGTAGGCCCCAATGCAGGTGTTGAAAATATTTTAATGACCTTGCCTGGTGTAAATAATAACAATGAATTGAGTACGCAATACAATGTTCGTGGAGGAAATTTCGATGAAAATTTAGTGTATGTGAATGGCATTGAGGTATATAGACCATTTTTAATTCGTTCAGGACAACAGGAAGGATTGAGTTTTATCAACACCAACATGATTCAAAATATCAATTTTTCTGCAGGTGGATTTCAAGCAAGGTATGGTGATAAACTTTCATCGGTTTTAGACATTACTTACAAAAAACCTACTGAAACTGCTACCACAATTGATGCTAGTTTTTTAGGAGGAAGTGCCACTTTTGAAGGACAGTTTTTAGATAAAAAATTAAGTACCATAACTGGAGTTCG
>JANQTK010000013.1:0-2829 GCA_030731695.1 Polaribacter sp. | reverse complement strand
CAATACAATCTAGGTGAAGTGGATGCCAATATTGGTTCTGAAAATTTTGGAGAAGTACAGTTTTCTCAAGGAATTGGTTCACAACTTAATCATGCACGAAATGATTTGGATGCGTTAATCACTAATTTTCAAGTAAGAGGAACTATCAACAAAGATCAAAAACAATGGACTTTTGGCGCAAAATATCAAAAAGAAGATATCAGAGATCGTATTAGAGAATGGGAAGTAATTGACTCTTTAGGATTTTCAATTCGCCCTCCACATCATGCTGGAAATAACCAACCTTACGAACCTTTTGAAGGAGAAATTGTGCCGTTTCAAAACATCAGAAAAGACAATACTGTGTCCATAAATCGTGTAACAGGTTTTGTTCAATTTGATGAAAGAACTTTTTGGAACGACCATGAGATTTTTTACAATATTGGTGTAAGAGCCCATCATTGGTCAGTTACTGGAAATGGAATCGACTCAAAAAGTCAAACAATTTTTAGTCCAAGAGCACAATTTGCCATCAAACCAAATTGGGATAATGACATGTTATTCAGAATTTCTGGTGGGTTGTATGCGCAACCTCCTTCTTATCGTGAATTGCGTGATTTTAATGGAAATATCAATATAAATGTAAAAGCACAACAATCCATTCATTTGGTAACAGGAATGGATTACAGTTACGAAATGTGGGAACGTCCTTTTAAACTGACTGTTGAGGCATACTATAAAGATTTGAATGATGTAAACGCATATACTGTTGATAATGTTCGTATTAGATACAGAGCAGACAATGCTGCAAGTGCTTATGCTTATGGACTTGATATCCGTTTGAATGGAGAGTTTGTTCCAGGAAGTGAAAGTTGGGTGAGTTTGGGATATTTAAAAACCGAAGAAAACATCAATAATCAAGGATATATTGCAAGACCTACTGATCAGCGAATTAAATTCGGAATTTTATTTCAAGATTATGTACCGAATTTACCAAATTTAAAAGCCTATTTGAATTTAGTGTACAATACTGGTTTGCCTGGAGGTTCACCTGCGTATGCAGATGTGTATCAATATCAACAGCGTTTGCGCGATTATAAACGTGCTGATTTAGGAATTTCATATGTTTTTACGGATGCAAATAAACGTTACCAAACAGGATGGTTATCAAATTTCAAAGAATTAACGGCTGGTTTAGAACTCTTTAATATGTTTGATATCCAAAATGCCATCACCAATACTTGGGTTCGTGATGTATATTCTAAAACGCAATTCGGAATTCCTAACTTCATGACAGGAAGGGTTTTAAACTTTAAAATAGGAATGAAATTGTAATAAAAAAAGCGTTTTCAAAATTAGAAAACGCTTTTTTTATTTTTTTGATTAGCTTTATTTCCCTAAAATCTGAGTTGCATGTTCTTTGGTTTTTACTTTTCCGAAAATTTCTTCAATAAAACCATTTTCATCTATCACAAATGTGGTTCTATGAATTCCATCAAAAGTTTTTCCCATAAATTTTTTAGGTCCCCAAACGTCGTACGCTTTAATCACTTCTTTATCCTCATCTGCAAGTAAAGGAAAAGGAAGTTCGTATTTCGTAGTAAAACTTTGTTGTTGCTTTGCTGCATCAGCACTTACTCCTACTATATCATAGCCTTTTGCTAAAAAAACGGTGTAATGATCTCTCAAGTCGCAAGCCTCTGCTGTGCAACCTGGTGTATTTGCCTTTGGATAAAAAAATAATACTAATTTTTTTCCTAAATAATCCTGCAAACGAATGGTATTTCCTATTTGATCTTTTGCTTCAAAACTGGGTGCTTTGTCTCCTTTTTTTAGTGATGTCATCTGTAATTTGAATTTAATTTGAAAATATCTTCAAAAATAAGTCATTTGACTTATTTAATTTCTAATAAAATTAATTTTAATTTGTAATTAAAAATATATCATTATGACAAAACATACTTTTTTACTTGCAGTTTTTCTAGTTTGTTCAGTTACTTTTAGTCAAACTAAAAAATTTAAAGACATTGCAGAAGTGCAGGCTTTTACTAAAAAAACAGCGAATGATTTTTTAAACAAAGATTTTCAATCTGTTTTTAATAATATGAAACCTTATTGGGCGCTTGCTGAAAATGAAGTTGATTCTTTAAAAATAAAAACAGAACGATTTAAAGATTATTTTAATGAGAATTTAGGAAAAAATATTGATGTTGTAAAAATTAAAGAGACCAACCTAAAAAATGTGTTGTATAAAGAAGTATATGCCATTCGTTATGAAGATTATATTTTAAGAGTAGTGATGAGTTTTTATAACAGTAGTTTTGGCTGGGCTATAAAAACTTTTGAATGGGACGATAATATTCAGTCAGAATTGGATTAAAGTATCTAAATTTACGTTTTTATTGCATTTAAATTCATGACAAAGCAAGAACGCGTAAATTTTATCATTCAAAAATTGCAGGAATTCTACCCAGAAATTCCTATTCCGTTAGATCATAAAGATCCTTATACGTTATTGATAGCTGTCTTATTATCAGCACAATGCACTGATGTTCGTGTAAATAAAATCACACCGATTTTGTTTGCAAAAGCTGATAATCCTTTTGATATGGTAAAACTTTCTATGGATGAAATCAAAGAAATCATCAGACCTTGTGGATTGTCGCCTATGAAAAGCAAGGGAATTTATGGTTTGTCAAAAATATTAATTGAAAAATATGATGGTGAAGTGCCTCAAAGTTTTGAAGCCTTAGAGGAATTGCCTGCTGTTGGTCATAAAACCGCAAGTGTTGTAATGAGTCAGGCTTTTGGAGTTCCTGCTTTTCCTGTAGATACACATATTCACAGATT
>JANQTK010000012.1 GCA_030731695.1 Polaribacter sp. | reverse complement strand
AAACTGGAGCATCTACCCAAATAGGGTAGTTTTTTAAATTGGAATTAAATTAATCTTTGTTCATTGGCTTTTTTAAGCGCCTCTTCTTTTGAGTTTACTTGCAATTTATCGTAAATATTTTTTATGTGAAATTTGATTGTATTTCTGCTAATAAAAAGTGCTTCTCCAATACTTTTATAGCTTTTTCCTGTTGATAACAACGTTAATACTTCTGTTTCACGTTCAGACAAATCAGCATGGGTTTCTTTTTTAAAAGAACTCACAACCATTCGTGCAATTTTTATACTCATTGGTGCGCCTCCTGAAACCAATTCGTTTAAAGCATTTACTATTTGAGTACTACTGGCATTTTTTGTTAGATAACCACTAGCACCAGCACATAAGGCATCAAAAACAGTTTCAGAATCTTCATACACAGTAACTACTAAAACTAATAGACAAGGTTTAATTTCCTTTAGTTTTTTTGTAGCTTCAATACCATTTAGTTTTGGCAACTCAATATCCATTAAAACAATATCAGGGCTATCTTCTTTAAAATTTATAATCGCATTTTCAGCATTTAGATAACTTTGAATAACTGTAAAATTATCAGCAGCATTAATTACTTCTTTTAATGCAATGCTTAAGGAAACATTATCTTCAATGATGACTACTTTATTCATATTACAAAAATACTTTATGAAACGAATTATAAAACCACCCTTTTAAGGTAGTTGTCCTAAAAACGTAATTGTTGTGCCTTGTTTTGGAATTGATGTAATGTTTAATTCACAATCAATTTTTTTAGCTCTTGATTTCATGTTTTTTAAACCATTACTTTGTATTGCGCCTTCTTTAAATCCTTTGCCATCATCAGAGAGTTTGATCTCTAAATGGGTGTCATTACAATTGAAAATAAACTTTACTGAATTCGAATTTGCGTGTTTTACAATATTTGTGATGGCTTCTTTAAAAATAAAAATGATTTGTTTACTCCAATAATAGGGTAATTTTATATTGCTTTTAATAGTAGATTCAACTTCTAAATCAACGCCAAATTGGTATAAATAGTCTTCGGCAAAATCTGTAAGATAGATGTTTAGCTCATCCAGATAATTGCTTTTTTCTTGCAATGAAAAAATAAAATCTTTAGTGCCTTTATATAAATAATCTGCATCATTTTTTATGGTCATTATCATGTTACTATTTTCTTTTTTGACTTTTGTTGATAATACCTCTGATAGCAATGATATACTAGCTAATTTATTTCCTAAATCGTCATGAAAATCTCTTGCAATAGTATCTCTTACTTCTGTAAGTTCACTTTCTGCTAAAATTCGTTTAGAAATTTCATTTTTTAGAATCTCATTTCTTTTTGATACAGCTTTTAATCTACTTAAAAAAACAACACCTATAAATGATGAAAAACATAAAAATAAAAGCAGTAGTATCCACCATACTTTATACCAAGGAGGTTTAATTTCAAAATTGAAAATAGAACTGTACATCCAATCGCTATGACTGTTTTGAACTCTAAATTGAATTTGATACTTATTTGGAGCAAAATTGGTAAAGTCAAGACTATTTTCATTAGGATTTAATGAAAGCCATTGATTTTTATTTAGTTGATATTCAACGTTGATGGCATTCCTATCTTGATAGGTAATTACCTCATAAACAAAGTTTTTGTTGTTTTGAGAAATATGAATTTTTGGAGGGTTTGTAGCTTTTACATCTTTTAAATTTACGATAGAAATCCCATTATTTCCCGCAAGCCATAAATGATTATTTAGCTCAATAATTTTATGAATTGCCAAAGACTGAATACCAAATGATTTTGAAAAGTGATACACTTTTGAATCCTTAATTACTGATAATCCTGATTGCGTTCCAAGATAAATTGTATTTTCTTTTAAAAGAATACAGTTTATTCGTTCATTTTTTAGGCCTGTTTTATTGTTATATAAAGATATAGAATCTTTGTTTTTAATAACCAACCCTTTATCTGTTGCAATATAATATGTATTATCTTTTATAATAGCGTCATTTATTTTTTCTGATGGCAATCCTATTTGAAAAAGTGAATCTCTAGTAAAAGTTTCTTTTTTTAAATCATACATCCATCTCCCTTTATTTGTATATAGATGAATTGAATGTTCCTTTTCTTCAACAAGATTAACAAATAACTCATTACTAATTAAAACTTGTTTTTGATTTATAAAAAGTGTGTCTCCTTGCCTGATAAATCCACCTTTTGTTTTGCTATAAAATCGACCACTTACAAGATTAAATTTAGGCGTTTTAGAAGGTTTTGCTCTTAAAGAGGACACTGTAACTTTATTATTTATATTCGATAAATGTTTAGCAAAACCATCCGTTGTCAGGTTATCCGTCAAACTATCTTTTGTAAACACATACAATTTAGAGGAAGTTTGAGCATACACTGTTGAGTCTATTTTTAAAATATCAATAATATATGCGCCCTCTAAAACTGTTTTTATTGTTGGATTGGAATAGTAAAAACAATAAATTCCGTCACCAAAAGTAGAAATCCATAGATTGTTTTCAAAATCAAAAATGGCATCAGATATTGTAGTGTTAAATCCAATTATTTGACTAAAATCCATTGTTTTTTTTGTCTCAATATTAAATTGAATGAGCCGTTTTTCTCCCTTTTCATTTTTTACAACTAACAAAAAAATATTTTTTTCATTGGGAGCTTTTAAAATTTTAACGACAAACTCATTTTCTTTAATTCCGTGAATTATAATTTTTTTATGAATATTGTTTTTATTAGAAAATAAAAGAGTTGTTTTCGTTGCAAAAACATAGGAATCTACCTCGATCTCTAAAGCAGATGAAATCTCAAATTCTGACAAAAACGGAAAAACGGACTGTAATTTAAATGATGATGATAACGCTTTGACACCTTTAAAATTATCGTTTGATAATTCTTGATTATGTAAATAAACCTTGTTATTAATAATAAAAGGTTTTAATTTATGATATTCAATATCTAATTCTAAATCATCAACAAAATTTTGCTCATTTTTTACATATACTTTAGATTGAAAACGCTTTGTTTTTAAATCATAAATAGCAATTTCAACTCCTGAATCCGTATATATTTTATTATCAAAAAAAGTAATTTCGTAAGACTTTACATTTGCATCTTTAAAACTTGGAGCTTTGTAAATAGTGTCATTTTCTAAAAAATGCAACCCTCCTCCCCAAGTTGCGATGGCAAAATTCCCATCAGGAAGTTCTTTAACATCCATCACATAATTTGAGGTCAAACCATCTTTTAACGAATAATTTTTAAAATCTTTCCCATCAAATTTACTCAGGCCATCATCTGTCCCAATCCAAATATAGCCTTTAGAATCTTGAATCATATTGTAGGTTACATCATGCTGCAAACCATCTGAAGAGGTATAATGTTTATAGTTGGTTTGTGCTGAGGTAACAAAAACAATTAAAAAAAACAGTGAAAATGACGTTAGTTTTTTACACATAATAAAATACTTAGTAGCTAAGTAAATAAAAAAATAGATAGCTCTTGTATTTTTTTTGATAAAAAAATAATCATTTCAAAAAACTACCCTTTTTGTATAGGCTAAACTTTGTGAAAAATAAATATATTGAAAATCAAATTATTACATCAATAACTAAAACAGTATCAGTTGTAAAATGAAGGTAAGATTTAATATTTTTATTATCGTTTTTTTAATAAATATCCCAACAGCTATAGCGCAAATAAATGCTAACATTATTGGAGATGCTATAGATTTAGGAGCTAATTGTTATATATTAACTCGAGATGTTATAAATCAAAAAGGAGGTGTTTGGTATAACAATCCAATTGATTTTTCAAAGGATTTTGCAATTTATTATCAAGCAAATTTTGGTTCAAAAAATAATAATGGTGCGGATGGAATGGCTTTGGTTTTTAAAGGAAATCCACAAGCTGAATTAGGAAATGAAGGAGGAGGATTGAGTTATCAAGGCATAACACCATCTTTAGTAATTGAGTTTGATACTTGGCAAAATATCCCTTTTGGAGATCCAACTTTTGATCATATTTCAATAATGAAAAATGGCGATGCAAATCATAGTAATCCAGTAAATAATTTGGCAGGACCAGTGCAAGCAAGTTTGTCAAATCCAGATATTGAAGACTCCAATGACCATGAAATAAAAATTGAATGGTTTGCTCTTCAACAAGTATTGATCGTTTATTTTGATTGTATTCCAAGAATTCAAATTATTATAGACATAAAAGCATCAATTTTTGGAGGTGATGACTCCGTTTATTTTGGTTTTGTTAGTTCAACAGGAGGAAATTCTAATTTACATCAAGTATGTTTAAACAGAGTGTCATTTGTAGATAATTTGCAGTTACAAGATGTAACAATTTGTGAAGGAGAATCCTCTGAAATTGATGCAACTATAGCTAGTGGTGTATCCTATAGTTGGTCTCCAACAGAAGGCATTAGTAATCCAAATAGTGCAAATCCATTTTTTTCACCTGATGTAACAACAACATATAAAGTAACAATTGAAGATGTTTGTGGTGATCTAATTGTAGAAGAGGTAACTGTTACAATAGCTTCATTTAAAACAGCAATCTTTGATAGTATTGATCCAATTTGTGAAGGCGACATCATAAATCCATTACCAACAACTTCAAAAAATAATATTACAGGATTTTGGACACCTCAGCTAAATAATACAACAACTACAACCTACACATTTATACCATTTTCTGAGCCCTGTGTAACTACAACAACTTTAGAAGTTATTGTAAATCCATTAGTAATTCCTTCTTTTGATGCCATAGCACCCATTTGTGAAGGCGATTTATTAACTGAACTCCCCACCATGTCCAACAATGGAATATCAGGAATTTGGTCTCCATCATTAAATAATACATTAACAACATTATATACTTTTACACCAAATCCAGATCAAGGTTGTGTTGCAAATGGTTTCCTAGAAATTATTGTAAATCCTTTAGAAATCCCACAATTTGATTTTGAAACGACCATTTGTGAAGGTACTTTATTTGAATTCCCGACAATAGCTAATAATGGAATTGAGGGTATTTGGTCACCTGAATTTAATGCTGAAGTTAGTCAAGTATATACATTCATTCCAGTTGATGAAAGTTGTGGTTCTTCAATAAGTATTGAAATTTCAATTGAAAAAAGAATTCTTCCCGAATTTAGTATAAAAGATTCAATTTGCGAAGGTCAAAATATTGCTGAACTACCTTCAATTTCTAACAATGGAGTTGAGGGAGTTTGGACTCCCGAATTAAATAATACCACTACGACTTTATATACATTTACCCCTTTTGATAGTGAATGTGCGCTAACTACTACTCATCAAATAATTGTGAATTCAAGCTTATTGCCATTATTTGATGATATTAAAACAAGTAGTTGTTTTGGTGAAACTTTAGATGAGTTGCCTAAACAATCTGCGAACGGAATAGTAGGAACTTGGTTTCCAGCGCTTAATAATCAATTGACAACAACATATGTTTTTACGCCAGATGATGGTCAAAATTGTGCTTTAGAAACAACTATTACAATCGTTGTTGATGAACCCATAGTGCCAATTTTTGATAGTATAAATCCAATTTGTAAAGGAGAAACTTTAGAAGCACTTCCTCAAATATCTAATAACCAAATAACAGGAAGTTGGTTTCCAGAATTAAATAATTTGGAGACTACAACATATACATTTATTCCTGATACTGGGCAATGCGCAAATCAAACAACTGTTATAATAGAGGTATTTCCAATCAGTGAATTAATTGTTAATATTATTATGAATTCAGATGACTTTTCAGATAATCAAGCTATTAGTATAGATGTAATAGGAGGAAAAGGAACTTATGAATACCAATTAGATGATTTGCCTTGGCAAGATGAAAACAAGTTTAATGGAATTGTTGGTTGTGAAGAACATTTGGTGAAAGTTAGAGAACTATCAAAGTGTAGTAACATCGCTATTCAAACTTTCAAAATTTTAGAATATCCAAAGTTTTTTACTCCAAATGGAGATGATAAAAATGATACTTGGAATATAGAGTGCCTTAAAAATCAAACAGAAGCTAGGATTACTATTTTTAATAGATATGGTAAAATGGTAGCAATCATAAATCCAAGCCTTTTTGGTTGGGATGGAAAATTCAATAACAAATTAATGCCATCTAACGATTATTGGTTTCAAGCAGAATATTTAGGGAATGATGGAAAACCAAAATTGTTTACTTCGCACTTTTCATTAATTCGTTGATTTAAAATCGAGCATTCATATTATCAATATTTTCTTTTATATTGATCTGCTATTTCATTCGAAAGCAGAAAGCAAAAGCCTTATTTTCTGACAACTTCTCTCGACCAATCAACTCTATAAATGATTTTTTGGTAGTGATTTTAAAGACAAATTTTCCATATTTCACTGAAATTCCAGCGGATGCATTTACAATCCAACAATTGACAGGAATGGTAAAGAAGTTTTTTGGAAGTAATGACTTTTTTACCCAATTGATTATCAATAGATACTATTTACTTTTAGCTCAGTTTCCCATCCAAGATGCGCGTTGTAACTTACTTTTAAAGCACCCAACAAGGTGAAATTTTTATTGGTTTCTATTTTCGTTTTGATACTTGCCATTTTACGATCGTTTAAATCGGAATCAGGAGTCACTTCAATCCAAATTTATGATATCAATGGACGTTTGATTTTTCAAAAAAGCAGTTCAAATTTGTCAGAATCCTTGAAAATAGCGCACTTATCTAAAGGAATTTATTTCGTAAAAATAAATCATAAAAAGTCATTGCGGTTTTTGAAAAAGTAGAAGTTTCAAAATTACATTTCCAAAAATAAAAAAACCGCAACAACTATTTGTTACGGTTTTTTTTTGAGGTGTCGAGCGGATTCGAACCGCTGTAGATGGTGTTGCAGACCATAGCCTAGCCACTCGGCCACGACACCTTTTGTTTATTAAGGAGTGCAAATTTACGGAAATTTACAAATCCTACAATATTTTTTTATGGTTATCTCTTTTTTGTAAGTACAATCACCACTTCTTCAACATTCCCTCCTATTGGTGGGTTAATTTTAGAAACTCCAACTGTTGCTTTTTGTATCATAGGTATTTCTTTAAAAAACCGATCTAAGATTCTTTGTGCAACTTCTTCCAATAATTTTGAACGAATGGCCATTTCTTCTTTTACAACCTTGTTTAAATGCACATAATCAACAGTATCTGCTAAATCATCCGTTTTTGCCGACTTTTTTAAATCAGCTTTCACTTTAACATCTACTCTATATGGCGAACCAATTTTTGCTTCTTCATCCAAACAGCCATGAAATGCATACAATTTGATATTTTTAACCTTGATAATTCCCATAATTAGTTAGTTTGATACATCCGATTTTTCCCACATTTTATCAGAATTCAATCGAAATGAGCCCAAATATTCGAAATTACATTGATTTGGATGAATGATGGACAAAAAATTGTCTTGATTTTTTCCTTGATATAAATGATAGATTTCTCCAATATTGGGTTCAAAACTGAATTTTGAGTTATATACCAAATCGTTGTAATGGAATTTTTCCATCAACTTATCATATTGTTTTTTTACTTCTTCAAACTCCGATTTTATTTTTTTATTGACTCTTTGTACACCATCATTTCTCCAAGTTGCCGTATTTAGAGGTTTAATAGCAGGTGCACTTGCAGAAGTTCCATAAGGTTTTAACGCAGCATCATATTGCTGAGTTTCTTCGTTAAAAACAACCAAATCAGGTTTTTTTGCTCCGTTTTTCATACGATGCAAATTTACTACAAAAAGAAGTTTGCAAATTGGTTTGTGAAAAATTTAACGCTCAAAAAAGCATCAATTTTATCCCGTAAAAAAATCAAACACATTGCTTATTGAACTTGTTTTTGTTTTATAAAACTCAGTATAGGTGCATCTTTCGCAAGTAACGCTCGTAAATTTTTCAGTTTGAATATCAAACATTTTCGAGAAAACGCCTCCTGTTGCTCGCATTTGCCCTAGTTTGTATGTTTTACAATTACATTTTGGACAGGTGTAATTCCGTATTTGATCGCTCATATTTTTACGTTTTAGTATTTGACGTTGAATATACAAATTTGTCAACTATAGTCAATGCCAATCAAGTATTTTATGTAATTTTGCACCTTAATTTTTGCATACAAA
>JANQTK010000011.1:2435-8245 GCA_030731695.1 Polaribacter sp. | reverse complement strand
AGTAATTTCTTGATTTGGTTCCCAACCATCTACATCTTTGGCAAGATTCACCGTAATTTTTTCTTCAACAGAAACAATTCCTGATGTCGTAAACTTGATGTATTCTTTAAATTTAAAAATATTATTGGGTTGTATGTTGTCTTTAGTACAAGAAATAATGACCAAAAAAACAGTGATTAATGGAAATAAGTATTTCGTTTTCATAGAAGTAGATTGTGTAGATTGTCTTTCAAAAATAAGAAATCTTTTAACAAGAAAAGTGCCAGAATTGATAAAATATTAAGAGAATTGTTGGGAATTTAAAAAAATAAAACAAGGTTTTATTTCACAACTGAAAACATCCATTTTTACCATTTTATCTGCCTTATAAAATTAATTCACCAAAAATCAGAATTTGACACCCTAAAAATCTTAAATTGTCCTACTTTATAAAATTTATTAAAATTGATCTTGTAGTTGAAATTCATTTTAAAAAATCACAATCAATTCATGGTATTTTGAAATTTCTGAAACACTTTTTTTTATTATCATTTTTTGGATTATTTGTGTCGAAATATTTTGCACAAACACAACCTATTTTTCAAAAAATAGATCAAACTCAAGGATTATCAAGTTCTAGAATTACAGGAATTGCAAAAGAAGAAAACGGATTTGTTTGGATTAGCACGCAATATGGCCTCAACAGATATGATGGTCATAGCATGAAGATATACAGCAAACAGAATAGTAATATTGTGTCAAATGACATTTCTGGATTGTATTTAGATCGCAAAAATCAACTTTGGTTAACTACTTATGGTGGAGGTTTAAACTTGTATGACAAATTAAATGACACGTTTATTTCGTTCAAAAACGATGCTAAAAATCCATTTTCAATTATATCAAACAGAATCAACACATTGATTGAAGACTCTAGTGGAAAGCTTTGGATTGGTACAGAAAAGGGGTTATCTCTGTATGATTTTGAAACAAATAAATTTTATAATTATCCAACAATTGATAAAAAAACGCTGAATGTAATTAGTATTTACGAGGATTCAAACAATAGATTGTGGATAGGAACTTTTTCATCAGGAATTTTATTATTTGATACACATACTCTAAAATATAAAAATGTAATCAAAGACAATGAATTTATTTCTGGCACAGTTAACGCGTTTGCTGAACTAAATTCAGACAAAATTTTAGCAGGAACTTCAGGTGCAGGTTTATTGAGTATTGATTTAAAAAACTTTACTGTTTCCAATTTTTTTAAAGAAAATAAATTGTTGGGTGAAAAATTCAACAATATCCGTTCTATGAAAAAAGATAGTAAAGGAAATTTATGGGTTGGCACAGATGGTTTTGGACTTTTTGAATTGAAACATCCCAATAGCAAAGAACCAATTATCAATAATTACAAATACAACTCTCAACTAAAAAGCTCTTTAGCTGGAAACGCAATTTATGTTATTACAGAAGATGACAACTCAAATATTTGGATTGGAACTGCTTGGAATGGCATTAGTATTTTGGATAACAAGAGTCAAACAGAGATGATTTTTAGCGATTTTGTTGGGAAAAATCCAAATCCTGTATTGTCTATATTTCAAAATTCAGAGAACATTTTTTTAGGATTGGATGGAGAAGGTTTGAATATTTTCAACAAAAAAAATCTTAGTGTTGACTTTTTAAATGAATCTATTGTCAAAGCAAAATACATTCAAAAAATAATTCAAACCAAAGATGGCAATTTTTGGTTAGGAACTTATGGAAATGGTTTATTGAAATTTGATTACAAAACCAAAAAAATAACACAATTTGTAAATGATATTTCAAATAATAACTCCTTAAGTTTTAATGATGTCAGAGATATTGTAGAAGATGAAAATCAGAATTTATGGATTGCAACTTGGGGTGGAGGATTGAATTATTTGAACATCAAAAAAAATACTTTTACCAGATTTAACTTTCCAAACAATAATTTAATTTCCATTTTAAAAGATAAAGACAACATTTGGATTGCTTCTTATGGTGGTGGTTTGAATGTTTTTAACATCAAAACAACACAAATTGAAACCTTTACTTTTAACGAAAACGATTCAAATTCAATAAGTAACAACAATCTTTTTTCGATTTTAAAAGACAAAAGAGGGTATTTATGGATTGGAACTTCTGGCGATGGAATTAACAGAATGAATTTGAAAACTAAAAATATTGAACGATTTGATGAGTATCAAAATGTAAAATATAGAACAATTACTTCCATTCTTGAAGACGATGGACATAACATTTGGTTTGGAAGTAAAAGTGGCATTGTAAAGTTTGATTATTCTTCCAATACTTTCAATACATTTTCGAGTTTATCTGGTGATTTTCACATCAATTCAAGTTTTAAAGATGTTGATGGACTTTTATATTTTGGAGGAATTAATGGCGTTTTAAAATTTAATCCTGAAACAATTATTAATGAAAATTCACAACCCAAAGTAAAAATTAGAAACTTTAAATTATTCAACAAAGAGGTTACCATTAGCGAAAATGGAATTTTAAAAAAGAATATAGAACTTGAAAAAGACATTACTTTAAAACACTTTCAAAATGTAATCACCTTCGAATTTTCTGCACTAAAATTCCCGTTTTCAGACAATTGTGAATACGCCATTAAAATGGAAAATTTCGAAAAAGATTGGAGAACAATTGGTAAAGATAGAACAGCAACTTTTACAAGTTTAGCACCTGGAGATTATACTTTTATGGTGAAAAGTAGAGAAATTGGTGCCAATTGGAATGATGAATATACTGCAATTCAAATAAGAATTTTGAGTCCATTTTGGCTAACTTGGTGGGCTTATCTTTTGTATTTTTTCTTGATTTTATTCTTTTTATACCTCTTCAGAAAAAATAGTATTTCTTGGGCAAGACTAAAAAACACGCTCGAATTAGAAAAATTTGCGCACGAAAAAGACACAGAATTATACAACTTAAAACAACAGTTTTTTACAAATATTTCTCATGAAATTAGAACGCCTGTAACGCTAATTATCAGTTCAATTAATCGACTTTTTGATACCAATAATCTTAAAGATAGTAAACAAATAAAAGCAGCTCACACCATCAGAAGAAATAGCGATTTGTTGCTACGTTTGGTCAATGAATTGTTGGATGTTCGGAAATTAGAATCCAATGAAATTGTATTGAATGTGTCAAAAAATGAGTTTATATCATTTGTCAAAGAAATTTATGTTTCGTTCTCTGACATTGCGTTGGATAGAACTATAAAATACAATTTTAAAAGCGATTTAAATTCGATTTTTTTGTGGTTTGACAGAAATCAATTGGAAAAAGTAGTGTTCAATTTAATTTCTAACGCAATTAAATTTACGAATGATCAAGGTGAAATTGAGGTTATAATTGAAGAAACTTCTAACGAAGTTATTCTTACTGTAAAAGACAATGGAATAGGAATTTCATCAGATGAATTGAAAAAAATATTCAATCGATTTTATCAAGTAAAAAATGTTCAATCTAAAAATAATCGTGGTTTTGGGTTGGGCTTGGCAATCGTAAAAGATGTGGTTGAATTGCACAAAGCAACCATACAGGTACAAAGTCAGTACAAAAAAGGAAGCACTTTTGAAGTTCGCATTTTAAAAGGGAATGCACATTTTAATTCGTTAGAAAACAACCTACTTGATGCAGAAAACAACACAAAAACTATTGACCAACTTGAAAAGAAAATTTCTAAAAAAAATAAGAAAAAAATACGCATTTTAATTATCGAAGACAATCTAGAAATTCAAGAATCACTGAAAGAGATTTTAGAACAAGAATCTTATGAAATTTTGCAGTCTTTTGATGGTGAAGACGGATTGAAAAAAGCTTCAACTGAAATTCCGGATTTGATTATTAGCGATTGGATGATGCCAAAAATGGATGGTATTGAATTGTCAAAAAAAATAAAGAAAAACGGAATTACAAGCCACATTCCAATTATTATTTTAACGGCAAAAACAGCAGATGAAGACAAATTAGAAGGTTTTGAAACGGGTGCTGATGAATACATCATTAAGCCTTATAACGAAGATTTTTTATTGAGTAGAATTAAGAATCTACTATCCAACAGAAAACTTCTCAAAGAAAAGTTTGTGAACAATAGTTTGTTAAATCCTAAAGAATTAACCATCAATTCACAAGATCAAATTTTCTTAGAAAAACTATACAAATCGTTAGAAGAAAATATACAGTCAAACAACTTAAATGCGCAATTGATTGCTGAAGAATTAAATATAAGTCACTCAGCAATGTACAAAAAAATCAAAGCCTTAACTGGCTTAACATTTGTTGAATTTTATAGAGATTACAGGCTTTCAATCGCCAAACAATTGATTCAAGAAATGGGTTATTCTGTTTCTGAAGCTTGTTATAAAGTTGGCTATTCTGATCGAAAATATTTTAGCAAACTCTTCAAACAAAAATTCAAAAAAAATCCATCAGACTTTGTATCCACAAAAATGTAAAAATTTGTGGTAAATTACCCTTAATGTATTGCAAATTCATCAAATCAATGAATTCTTCCTACTCATTGAATGAATTTGACCCCGCCCCAAAACGCTATTTTCCAATATCATTGTAAGAGAAAATGATCAATACTTGATTTTTTTTTCAATTTAACAATCAACCAAAAATACCAACAAATAAGTTGGTTTGCTTAATCAATAGAAAAGACTAAAAAGAATGAAACTAAAAATCTGTCTATTTGTGTTACTGAGTTTTTCAATGGTATCACATGCACAAAAAATTACTGTAAGTGGAATTGTGAAAGAAAAAAGTTCAAATACACCTTTGCCTGGAGTAAGTGTCATTATAAAGGGAACTACAATTGGTAGTATTTCAGATTTTAATGGTGAATATTCCATCAAAGCAAGTATGGGAGATGTTTTAGTGTTTTCGTATTTAGGTTATAAAAGTGAAGAATTGAAAGTGACTTCATCCAATATAAATATTTTATTGGCAGAAGAAGCTGAAAGTTTGAATGAAATTGTATTAATTGGTTATGGAACTCAAAAAAAGAAAGATTTAACAGGCTCTGTAGCAAGTATTAGCGAAAAAGATTTTCAAGACATTCCTGCAACCAATGTTGAAAATTTAGTTGCCAACAAATTACCAGGAGTACAAATAACGCCATCTGGAGGAAGACCAGGTGCTGGAAGTTCTATTTTAATACGAGGTGGTTCATCTTTAAGCGCGACAAACAATCCGTTATTTATTATTGATGGAATTCCGATTGAAGGTTCAAATAATGGTCCTGGAATTTTGAGTCAATTAAATCCAAATGACATTGAAAGTTTTACCGTTTTAAAAGATGCTTCTTCTGCAGCAATTTACGGTTCAAGAGCTTCTAATGGTGTTGTAATTATCACCACTAAAAAAGGAAGTATTGACGAATTCAAAGTAAATATCACCACAAATACTAGAGTTTCAACAATCATCAGAAATGCAGATGTTTTAAGCGCAGATGAATATAGAGCCGTTGTAAATACGCTTGGAACAAGTAGAACCCCATTAGGAACTGCAAATACCAATTGGCAAGATGAAATTTATCAACCAGCATTTACATCCGAATTTAATGTGAGTGTAAGTGGTGCCATTAAAAAACTTCCATATCGTGCTTCAGTGGGTTATTTAGACCAAGAAGGAAATTTAAAAACAGGAAGATACAAAAGGCTTACTGCTTTATTAAACTTAAATCCGAAGTTTTTTGACAATCATTTAAAAGTAAATATCAATTTAAAAGGGTCATTTGAAGATGATAAAATTGCCAATCAAAA
>JANQTK010000011.1:0-2335 GCA_030731695.1 Polaribacter sp. | reverse complement strand
CAACCCAATTATTTTCCTAGTGATCTTTCTGGAGGCTATATTTATTATGCAAATCCATCACGTGAAGTCAGAAATTTATTGCTAGAATCCTATCTTTTTTACAGCAAAGAAATGGCATCTATAAAAAGTAATTTTGATATTACTGCAGGATATTCATACAACGATTTTTTATCAACCAATTATTCATATCCTTCATTTAGAGCAGATGGCACTCAGTTTCCAAACAGCGAACCTCCATTTCCTTTTGATAAACCAAGCAATGCTATCATTTCATTTTATGGTCGTGTAAATTATAATTTTGATGACAAATATTTATTGACTGCTTCTTTAAGACGAGATGGATCTTCTAGATTTTCAAGTGATAATCGCTGGGGAACCTTCCCTTCTGTAGCATTGGCTTGGAAAATGAAAGAGGAAAGTTTTTTAAAAGACAGTAAATCGTTATCAAATCTGAAGCTGAGAGTAAGTTATGGTATTACAGGTCAACAAGATGGCATTGCGAATTATTATTATCAAACAGGTTACAACTTAGGATTTTTAAACAACAGATATACGTTTGGAGATACTCCTTATATGACAGTTTCTCCTCAAGCCTATAACCCTGATTTAAAATGGGAACAAACAGCCTCTTTTAATGTTGGTTTAGATTTTGGTTTTTTTGATGACAGAATTTCTGGAAGTGTTGACGTATATCAAAAAAACACCAAAGATTTATTAAACATGACAACCATTCCTTTAGGAGTTAACTTCGGCAATCAATTGCTATTAAATATTGGTTCAATGGAAAACAAAGGAGTTGAATTGAATGTAAATGCAACTCCCATAAAAACGAATGATATAAATTGGACCTTAAACTTTAATGCCACTTATAATAGCAATAAAATCATCAAACTAACCAATGGAAATGATGAAGGCGTTGGCTTATTTAGTGATGCCACTTTGGTAAATACAGTTGGTTTTCCAAGAAACACATTTTACTTATACAATCAAGTATATAATGCCAATGGAATGCCTATTGAAGGTCAAGTTGTGGATGTAAACAATGATGGAAATATCAATGCAGCTGATAGATATATTACCAATAAATCTGCATTGCCAAAATATTTACTCGGATTTAGCACCAATTTACAATACAAAAAATGGAGCATAAGCACAGCATTTCATGCGAATCTTGGTCACTATTTATTTTTTCAACCATACAATAGTACTGTTGCCATTACTGATTTTCAAGTTTCACAAAATCTAAACAGATTGTATTATGACACACTTTTTAGATTTAATAATGACACCCAAAGATTCAGTGATTTTTATTTACAAAACGCCTCTTTCTTAAAGATGGACAACATCAATATTGGCTACAATTTCGGTAAAACTTTGATGAATTCTAAACTTGGCTTGGGACTAAACTTTACCGTTCAAAATGTTTTTGTAATTACAAATTATGATGGATTAGATCCAGAATCAATCAATGGAAGTGAAAATGGATATCCTGCACCAAGAATTTTTGCTTTAGGATTGAACTTAAATTTTTAAAAAAATATAAAATAAAAGATATACAAATGAAAAGTTTAAAAAAACTCAAAAATCAGGGATTTATACTACGAATACTCTTAGTAATCTTTTTGATAAATTTAAATTCATGTACCAATGATTTAGATAAAGTTCCACTAAATACAGTTACATCAGACAAGCAATTCAATTCTGTTGAGGGTTACAAACAAGGATTGGCTTCTGTGTATTCCAATCTAGCATACAGTACTTTTTTACGATTTTATTGGAGCATGCAAGAATATTCAACTGACATGGCTGTAAGTACTTGGAATGATGGTGGAGATGGAATTTACCATGAATTGGCTTGGAGCGCAGATTCACCAGCCATTGCAAATGTTTATACTGCTGCCATAAACATGATTACGTTATGCAACAATTTCATCAACGAATCTTCATCAGAAAAAATAGCTGCAAGAGGTTTTACAGCTTCTGAAGCAGCAGAAATTGCACAGTACAAAGCAGAAATTCGCTTTTTGAGAGCCTATTGTTTTTGGATTTTGATGGATAGTTATGGAAATCCTCCTTTTCCTACTGAAGAAACGTTGGGAACAACTCCACCAAGTCAAATTCAACGTGCTGATTTATTCATTTTTATTGAAAAAGAATTGAAAGAAATTGAATCAGATTTGGCAGATGCCAGAACAAACGAATGGGGAAGACCAGACAAAGCTGCTGCTTGGGCGTTGCTTTCAAGAATGTATTTGAACGGAAAAACATATACAGGAAATGAATATTATACAGAAGCAATTACATATGCTACCAAAATAATTAACGAAGGATATGC
>JANQTK010000010.1 GCA_030731695.1 Polaribacter sp. | reverse complement strand
TGGTTAATTGGTTATTTGACGAACAGTTAACCTCTAAGCCCTAAACGATTAACCCCTATACAGTTAACCTCTAAACTCTAACCAATTAAACCCTTAAAGACTCTTATCCTTCACATCTAAAAAATCCTTGATATCATACACCACTGATTTTTTCTTTTTCAATTTCTCCATGTCAATCGTTTTGAACTCGTTGTGAGAAACTGCCAATACAATGGCATCGTATTTATTTTTATACAGCTCTTTGGTCAAGTCCAATCCGTATTCTTGTTTTACTTCTTTTCGCTTTGCCCAAGGGTCATAAACGGCTGTTTTTGCACCAAAACTTTGCAATGCGAGCACCATATCAATCACCTTGGTATTTCGGATGTCGGGGCAATTTTCTTTGAAAGTAATGCCCAAGACCAATACTTTGGCGCCTTTTACTTTGAGCTCCCTATCAATCATCAATTTGATAACTTCGGAAGCAACATGCGTTCCCATACTGTCATTGACACGTCTTCCTGATAAAATAATCTCTGGGTAATAGCCAAATTGTTGCGCTTTTTGCGCCAAATAAAAAGGATCCACCCCAATGCAATGTCCGCCCACCAAGCCCGGTTTAAAGGGCAAGAAATTCCATTTGGTGCCTGCGGCTTCCAACACATCCGAAGTGTTGATGTTCATCAAACTGAATATTTTTGCCAATTCATTCACAAAGGCAATATTGATGTCGCGTTGGCAATTTTCAATGATTTTAGCTGCTTCAGCTACTTTAATCGAAGGAGCCAAATGAGTACCTGTAGTAATGACTGATTTGTATAAATTATTGACTTTCTGCGCAATTTCGGGCGTAGAACCCGAAGTTACTTTGAGGATGTTTTCTACGGTTTTCACCTTATCACCAGGACTGATTCTCTCAGGAGAATAGCCTACAAAAAAGTCTTTGTTGAACACAAATCCCGACTCTTTTTCCAATACCGGAATGCAATCTTCTTCAGTAGCTCCTGGATATACTGTGGATTCGTAGATGACAATATCTCCTTTTTTTAAATATTTGGCAATCTTTTTACTTGCCGAAATCAAGGGTTCTAAAACAGGTTGGTTGTTTTTATCAACAGAAGTTGGCACAGTAACGATGTAATAATTGCAGTCTTTCAAAGCCTCTTCATCATGAGAAATGAATAAGCCTTTGGCAGCGTCCGGATCAGTTAGTAACACTGCTTGCAATAATTCACTGGATACCTCAAGTGTGGTGTCCTCTCCATTTTTCAGTTCGTTGATACGCTTCTTTTTGATGTCATATCCTACTACTGGATATTGGGTAGCAAACAGTCTTGCTAGCGGCAAACCTACATATCCTAATCCAATGATTGCTATTTTTATGGTACTCATGTCTTCCTACTACTTGTCGGATGCGAATTTACGAAAAATATCAATGTATCAGTTTATCAATGTAACAATATACTGATGGAATAATGGATCAATGTAGCAATGTTACGATGTTGCAATTTAGCAATGGAATAATGTCGCGATGGAATAATATTTTGATAGATTGCTACAATTTAAAATACTTTCCCTGATAGCGCACGAACAATGTCATTAAGTTAACGAAAAACGCACACTGTTTTGTCATTCCGACTCCTGATAGCGCGGATTTGCAATCCGTGATAATAAAAAAATAAA
>JANQTK010000009.1 GCA_030731695.1 Polaribacter sp. | reverse complement strand
ACTGTTTTTATTAGAAGTTAGCGTTTAACTGTTTAGGGGTTAGTGTTTAGAGGTTAGTGATTAGTTTTGAGTTGTTTAAACAATTAAGCAGTTAACCAAATAACCAATTTTAACATAGAAACCTGTAAACAACAGAAATTTTTAAACAATTAAACCTTAAACCTTAACCCGTAAACCCCTTACACCAACTCCACAAAGCGCTCTAACTTCATACCTCTGGAACCTTTGATCAAAATTGTTTTGTTTCGCAAAGGATTTTTAGAGAGATGAATTTGTAGGTTTTCAAAATCGGTAAAAGAAGGATGCTTAGTTGCTACTCCATGGAAGTTTTTTCCAACGAAAAGTATTGTTTCAAAATTCAAACTAGAGGCCAAATCTGCAATGGTTTGGTGCTCATGCGCACTATCAGCTCCCAACTCGAACATGTCACCTAAAATAACTACTTTTTGTGTTTCAGACAAAGCAGCAAAATTCTCTAAGGCAACTTTCATGCTACTAGGATTCGCATTGTAAGCATCTAAAAATAAGGTATTATGGGCAGTCTTGACAATTTGCGAGCGATTGTTTTCTGATACATAGCCTTCAATAGCTTTTATGATGGCTTCAGTAGTTACCCCGAAATGCAAGCCCATGGTAATGGCAGCAGCAATGTTTGGGAAATTGTAATCACCAATCAATTGAGTTTGGATGTTTTTACCATCCAACGAAAGTTGGATGTATGGATTTACGCCCAAATACTGAATTCGTTCCGTATCAAAAAGTACTCGTGAAATGTCGGAAGTTTTTTCCATTTGAATAGCATCTGCAGGGTTCACAAAAACCATTTTATTATGCGCTCTTATAAAATCATACAATTCGCTTTTTCCTTTGATAACCCCTTCTACACCCCCAAAGCCTTCTAAATGTGCTTTGCCGAAGTTGGTGATATAGCCAAAGTCAGGCTCACAAATACGGCTTAAAAAAGCAATTTCTTGTTGGTGATTGGCACCCATTTCTACAATGCCCAATTCGGTATCTGGCGTCATAGAAAGTAGGGTTAAAGGCACTCCAATATGGTTATTGAGGTTTCCTTTGGTCGCCAGTGTATTGAATTTTTTACTCAACACAGCATGAATCAACTCTTTGGTAGTGGTTTTCCCATTGCTACCTGTTAATCCTATGACTGGAATTTGTAATTGCTTGCGATGGTAATTCGCCAATTCTTGGAGGGTTTGCAATACATCATCCACCAAAATCATGCGTTCGTCTGTTTGAAAAGCAATCTCATCAATAATGGCAAAACGTGCACCCAATGCCAAGGCTTTTTCAGCAAAGCTATTGCCATTAAAGTTGTCGCCTTTCAATGCGAAAAAGAGACTATTCTCGGGTATTGCTCTGGTATCAGTGGTGACTAGATAGTGTGTTTTATAAAGTTCGTAAAGTTTTGGAATGTCCATATTTTAAAAATAGTAACTTGTTGGGTGTGTAGTTTTAGTATTGTAATCACATAGCCATCATAGTTGTGATTTATAGCTAAAAGTCGCTTTGCTTAATTTTAGAAAATCATAGCTATGTCATTCCCGAAATTGGGTAAACCATTTGTTTTTCTATGTTTTTCTATGTGGTTAATAATAATAATGTTCTAAAAAAAACCTCATTATAAAAATTACAATGAGGTTGTTGTTAT
>JANQTK010000008.1 GCA_030731695.1 Polaribacter sp. | reverse complement strand
GGATTTAAAAAAATGGAGCAATATAAATTCAATCACAAAGAAAAAAATATTGATTGTGTGATACGTAAGTTTCAAAAAAATGGAGAATTTGAAGACAAATTAACGGTTCCAAATTCCGGAAACACGAGAGATTTAGTAGCTACTATTTACAATATCAGAAATCTTGATTTTTCTAAAATTAAAACTGGTGAATCTAAAAGTTTTTCATTTTTATTTGATGCGAAAGAGAAATTTATAACCGTAAAATATGTAGGAAAAGAGGTAATCAACTCTAATCTAGGAAAAAAAGAATGTTATAAATTGGCAGTAAGTTTAAAAAATGACAATTCGTTGAAAGGAACGAATGATAATTTATTGTGGCTTTCTGCTGATGTAGCAAAAATTCCTGTGTTGGCAAAATTCAAAATTGCTATTGGAACAGGAGAACTTAAAATTAAATCTGCAACCGGACTTTTAAATTAACAAACATGAAAAAAATAGTAAGTATTTTTGCATTTGTAAGTGCTATTTTAGCATTAATTTTATCATTACTTCCAATTTATATAATCGCTTATATTCCAGCCGTTATTGGGATTATTTGTGCTTTTATTTTGTGGAAAATCAATCAAAAAAACAATTCGAATTCAACTTCTTTAAAAGTGTTGGTTTTCTTATTATTTGCTGCATTAAGTATCATTTCATACCAAGTATTTTTTACAACATCCGAAGTTAATGACACAAAAAAATTAGAACAAAAAGAACAACAATCAGAAGAAGAAGCAATTGAAGAGCTAGAAGGTTTAGAGTTGGAAGAATAAAAACGTTCTGTAAATCATTTTTTACTAATTTTATAAAATGGATTTATTTTCTACAGAAACAATTACCAATATTCTGCCTTTTGACGGAATTACCAATAATCACGGCGTTTTTTTATCAAAAATAGACGCCGATTTTTATTTCAAAACACTTTTAGAAACCATTCCTTGGGAACATGACCAAGCCGTAATTTTTGGAAAAATCATCACTACCAAACGAAAAGTAGCTTGGTTTGGTGATGAAGAATTTTCTTATACGTATTCAAAAATTACGAAAACAGCAAAAATTTGGACAAAGGAATTACTTGAATTGAAAAAGATTGTTGAAAATGAGTCTAAAGAAACCTATAATTCTTGTTTGTTAAATTTATATCATTCAGGTGATGAAGGCATGGCATATCATTCAGATGGTGAAAAAATGCTGAAAAAAAATGGCGCAATTGCTTCTGTATCTCTTGGTGCTACTAGAAATTTTTCTTTTAAACACAAAAAAAATAACCACAAAGTGGATGTAATTTTAGAACACGGAAGTTTGTTGGTGATGAAAGGCGAAACTCAAACGCATTGGTTGCACAGATTGCCACCTTCGAAAAAAGTGATTTCTCCCAGAATTAATTTAACTTTTAGAACCATTCAACGCTAATAGAATCCGTATTTTTGCAACTGTATTTTAGAAAAGATCATGACTCCAGATTCTATTAACTTAAATAAATTTATCAGTGGTACAGGTATTTGCTCACGCAGAGAAGCTGAAAAATTTATTTTGGAAGGCAGAGTTACTATCAATGGAAACCCAACAAAATTAGGCAACAGAGTTTCGCAAAATGATGTTGTAAAATTGGATGGACGTGTTGTTAATTTTAAACCAAAGACACTTTATATTGCTTATCACAAACCAGTAGGAATCGTTTCAACTACGGATACAAAAGAGAAAAATAACATCTTAAAAGAAATCAAACATCCTGAACGTTTGTTTCCTATTGGACGTTTAGACAAACCATCTGAAGGCTTGATTTTCCTTACAAATGATGGAGATATTGTCAATAAAATTTTACGTGCAGGAAATCAACATGAAAAAGAATATATTGTAACTGTTGATAAAGTAATTGATGACGTTTTTATCCAAAAAATGAGTAATGGAATTCCGATTTTAGGAACCACCACCAAAAAATGTACCGTTGAAAAAATATCGGAAAAAGTCTTTAAAATTATTTTAGTTCAGGGTTTGAATCGTCAAATTCGACGAATGTGCGAATATTTGAATTACGAAGTTGTAAAACTCAAACGAACCAGAATCATGAACGTTGAGTTGGGCAATTTACAATTGGGAGATTGGCGTGAACTCACTGAAAATGAGCTTTCTGAAATTCAAAAAATGATTGCAACTTCTTCAAAAACAGCAGAAGCTTCTTTAGAAGAAAAACCCAAAAAACAAATCAAAATTAAAAAGAAATTGACTTCATTGAAAGATGATTTCAATAAAAAAAGCAGTGCTTTTAGAAAATCTTCTCCAAAAAATAAAAAGAATAATACAGGTTTTTCATCAAAATCAAAAAGAAGATTTTAATCAACATCTCTTAATATATAATTTTTTTAATTATCATTTTTTTTTTGAAAATAACAGCATTTTAAAATAGATTCATAAAATTCAAAAGATATATTGTTAAATTTGTTTTAAAAAAATAATTTAATCTATGAAATTATGAAAAAATGGCTATTTGCTTTCTTGTTTCTATGCAACTATTTGGTGCTTGCGCAAGAACATAAGTTGAAACAAATCATCAAAATTTCAGACAGTCTAGAATTAAATGAAAAGTACATTGATGCAATAGATTTTTGGAAAAAAAATCAATCAGTAGCACCTATTTTATCAAAAAAATATATCACCTATTTTGAATATTGGAACGATTTCAAAAACCAATCTTTTGATATGATAATTTCTGTTGAAAACTCTTTACTAGGAATTAAAAATAGAAATTCTTTTGAATCTGAATTATTAATAAAAATCTTTTCTAAACATTATCAGCATATTGCAGAAAATGAGACTTGGGAAAAAGCCTTAGAAAAAGCCCTAGAGGGTTATAATCTAAAAGATTTTGAACATGGAAATTTAAAAACTAAAATAGATTATTTATTTGATTTAGGAAGTATTTATAGGGAAGTAAAAAATCCATACGAAGCAATATTCTTTTTTAATAAATCTTTAGATCTAAATATTTCGGCCAATGGAATTTATAATGCTGATGTTGCAGATTCTTACAACAATTTAGGAGATGCTTATTTAGAATGCTATAATCCCACTAAATCAAATGAGTGTTATAAAAAAGCTATTTCAATTTTAGATAAAATTACTACTAAAAACCCAGAAGATATAGACAAGTTGTTAACTAGCTACAGGAATTTTATTAGAAATTTAGTAGAATACGGTGCAGTAGATGAAGCAAAAATATATTCAGATAAAACAAATATTCTTTACTTTAAAAGTAAAAATTTAATTGGTAATTATTCTAAAGAGCTGCTTTATCATTCAAGACAAATGCAAATTCATGGAAATGTACTATACTACGCAGCATCTAGCAATTTTGAAAAAGCATTTACATACTGTGATAGTTTAAAATTTGAAACGAGTTTAAAAAAAGAAAATATTGAGGCTGTAGGTTTTGTTGTTAATAGATATTTTGATGTAGTAGATTTTTTATATGAAAAAGATTATGAGTTAACAATTAAACATGCTCATGAATTAGAACCAATAATAAACAAATTTAATTTGGTTGTTCTTAAAATGTTGGTTAATGCTAAGTTAGGAACATCTTATGAAAAAGTAAAGAAATATGATAAAGCTTTGCATCATATTAAAATCGCTGAACAAATAGTAGATCAAGAACATTTTAATTCTAGCAAGTTTTCTATTCAGATTATAAAAGCTATGATATTAAGTAGAATGAATAATAATCAAGATGCTATAAGTATTGGTAAAAATACTTTGGAACAATTAGTGTATGAAAACACAAAATTAAAAATTACAATAGATAAAATAAAATTTGAAGATGTATCAGAACTTGCGGATGCTTATTTTATAAATATTTTTGAAAAAGTAGCCGATTTATATTTGAAAAAATTTACAAGTACTAAACAAAAAAAAGATATTGAGATAGCTGAAAATTTGTATACAATTGCGGCTAAATTATTTCAGAAATATTATTTAAAAGGCGAGTTTAATGAATATTTAAATTATTACCATATTAAGATAACTCAAGGGCTATTAGAATGTATGTTTCTTAGAAATAAAAGTTTGGATGACAGAATAACAATCTTAAATTACATTGAGCAAAATGCTTCTCAAAATTTGATAAAAGAATTTGATAAAAAATTAAAAAGAAGTAATTCAAAAAATGCTATACTTATAGCTAACTTGAATAGTTTAAAGTCTGAATTGAATTTTTATAATACCAACAGTGAGAAAAAGAATGATCAAAAGAAAATTGCAGAACTAGAAAAGAAAATTAAAACTATCACACAACAAATAACTTCAACAGAAAAGAATTTTTCGAGGTTTAATGCTTCAAATTTTAATGCAAAAGAAATAATTTCAAATTTGACAGATGAGCAACAAATCATAAAATATTATGTTTGCGATAATGCAATATATGTTGTTTCATTTCTTGAAAATGATATTCAAATAAAAAAAATAAACCAAAAAGAAAATTGGGAGAATATAGTTAATTCGTACATACATAATCTCAAAAAAATTAACGTAAAAATAAATAATAAAGAAAATTTATTTGAGAACTTGATTCCTTTTGAAATTAAAAAATCAATTACAATAATACCTGATGGGTTTTTAAATTATCTACCTTTTGAAATACTTTTAAATATTAAAACAAATAATTATTTAGTTGAAAATAATTTAATTTCTTATGATTATTCTTTACCTATGTGGTTGTTGCATCAAAAAAATAAAGGCAAAAACTACAGCAATTTAGTAGCGTTTTCACCCTTTTATAATGCTACATCAAAAACATCAAAAAGAAGTGATTTTAAAGATTTAAAATATGCCATAATAGAATCTAAAAGTATAGTGGATTTATTTGGAGGAACATTGTTTGATAAAGAAAAAGCCACAAAAGAAAATTTTATAAAAGAAAAAGAAAATTTTGATATTTTTCATTTATCAATGCATTCTCAATTATTTGAAGAAGATTTTAATAAATCGTGTTTAGTGTTTACCAACCAAGAAAAATTATATTTTTCAGACTTATATGGCATGCATATTCCAGCATCATTAGTAGTTTTAAGTGCTTGTGATACAGGAAATGGAGTTTTAAAAACAGGTGAAGGTATTATGAGTATCAATAGAGCTTTAACTTATGCTGGTGTAAAAAGTTCAGTAGTTAGTCTTTGGCAAGTTCCAGATAAAGAAACTTCAGAAATTATGATTTCATTTTATGAAAACCTTAAAAAAGGACAATCAAAAGATGAGGCTTTAGCAAATGCAAAAAAGATATTTATAGCAAAGAATCCTATGAAAAACCATCCTTTTTATTGGGCTGGATTTATTGTAAATGGCGATGTTTCTCCTATACTAAAATCCTATAATTGGATAGTATTTGCAGGTTTGGCACTTTTAATTTCTTTATCTTTCTTAGTTATTTTTAGAAAAAAATTATTCTATTTCAGAAAGTAGTTTTTTGGCTGCTTTTTTTAAAGGATTTTCACTTTCAATAAGTAATTTTAGATTCAATGTTGCCTCATTTTTGTTTTGTAATTTGATGTGTATCAGTGCAGTATACCACAAAAAATAGGGTTCAAAAGTGCTATTTTTTAGAGAATTATTTTTTTGCAATACAGCTAAAGCTTCATCATATTTTTGAAGTTCAATCAAGGATATCCCTTTATAAAATAATGCAAAATCGTCACCATTTTTAGAATATATTTCTGAAAATAAAGCAATTGCTTCTTCATAATTTCCAGAATCATAAGCGTAAAAAGCATTAGACTTTAAATCAGTTGAAGTAGTTCCTCTTACAGTTGGAGAGACAGTATTTGGGTATGTTTGATAATATTCGTTGAACAAAGTATCATAATTTGTAGCAGAAAAATTCATCCAAGTAAACAAACCAATAAAAAATACAATACTTGCTGCAGCATATATCAAATAAAAAGATTTTTTCGGCTTTTTGGTTGTTTCAAAAGATTGCAACATTTTTTTCAAATCATTTCTTTCATTGATTGTGATAGCCGTTTTTACATTTTTTTCAAATTCAAATTCATCTCGAAAACTCGAGTCTTCTGCTAATAATCTTTCAAAATCAATTTTTTCATCTTTTGATAAACTGCCATCAAAATATTTTTCTAACAAAGTTTTTGTATCCATATTTAATTTTCTTTGATACTATCTTTTAATTGTTTTAGACATCTAGATTTTTGACTTTTTAGAACGTCTTTGCTATCATACCCTAAAAGCTCTTTTATTTCGTCCATTTTTTTTTCTTGATAATAAAAAAACTCTAAAATCTTCCTGCATTTTTCACCCATTTTTTGCAATCCCAATTGCAACAATGCAACTTGATTATTGAAATTTTCTTCAGTATAATTCTCATCTATATATTCTAAATTTGAAAAATCTTTTAATGAAAACTTAGATTTTTCTTTCTTCAATTTTTGAAAAATCATAAACTTCCCAATACTAAAAAAATAAGTTGATAAGCTACTTTGCAGAGAATCAATTTTCCCTTTTTTAGCATTTTCAATAAGTGCTATAATTGCTTCTTGATAAATGTCAACAATGTCATCATTAGTTATTTTATAGCGCTTTGCAAAAAGTATAAAACCATTTTTATGTTCATTATAAAATTTTTGGATAGTCCTTTTATCATTTTCCTTAAATAAATCAATCAAATTTGGTTGGTTATTCATTAGTGATATTTTTATTCATAAGTAAACAAAAGTAATTCTTTTTTTAAATCATGTTTACCTTTTTACTATTTGGTAACTAATTATAAAATATTTAAATCAATTATATTATGAAAAAATTAATTTTAGTAATCATTATTGTTTTTGCAAATGGAATCTTATTTGCACAAAAAACTGTTGGTGGAAAAGTTGTAGACAATGCTAAAAATAAAACCTTTCAAAAAGGAGAGCAAAAAGGAGACGAAATCATAGATAACACTCTTAATAATATTGAGGATGGCATCAAAAATATATTTAAAAAGAAAAAGAAAAAAACAGTTGTTGAAGAACCAAAAGAAGAAATAGATAAAACTAAAAACGTTAAAAAAAATCAATCAAATTCAAAATTTGATTTTGAACCAGGAAAAAAACAATTGGCTTTTGACGATTTTTCTACAACTGAATTTGGTGATTTTCCTTTAGATTGGAATACCAATTCTTCAGCCGAAATGAGAACTTTAGATGATAGCAACCAAAAATGGTTTGCCATGACTAAAGATGGTTTTTTTACTCCAGAATATGTAAAAGACATGCCCGAAAATTTTACGATTGAGTTTGATGTTTTTACACGTTATAACTCAAATAACCTACTGACGTACTCTTTTTATTTGAATGCTGTTGATAACCCCAAAAAAGATTTAGATAACAAATACATTCAAAATGGAGTTTATTTCGGTTGGAGACCTTGTGTTGGTGCTGGCAGTTTTTTTGTATATGAAAATGGAGAAATAATAAACAAAAATGAAGATTTAAATATTAAGGAGTTTGAAAAAAATGATTGTGAAGAAGCTACTACTGCCAAAGTTTCTATTTGGAGACAAAAAGGTCGTTTAAGATTATATATCAACGAAACCAAAATTTTAGATATACCTCAAGCTTTTGATACTAAATTAAAATACAATTCATTCAAATTTGGGACTGCTTATATGAACTTTTCCAACGGTGCAGAAAATTCAGATGAATTTATGGTATCTAATATTCGGTATGCAGTTGCAGGTGAAGATACTAGAAGCAAACTCATTACAGAAGGAAGATTTGTAACCAACGGAATTTTATTTGAAGTGAATAGCGAAAATATCAAACCAGAAAGTGGAGCAGTATTAAAAGAAATTGCTACAACGCTTCAAGAAAATCCTACAATCAGAGTGAAAATTATTGGTCATACTGATAGTGATGGTTCAGACATTGCAAATTTATCTTTGTCTCAAAAAAGAGCAAATGCTGTAAAAATCGCATTGTCTAGTTTTTATGGAATTGATATTTCTAGGTTTGAAATCGAAGGAAAAGGCGAATCTCAACCACTTAATAAAAATGAAACCCCAGAAGAAAAAGCACAAAACAGACGTGTTGAATTCATTAAACTATAAAAAATAAAATTAAATAATAATAATTGCTAAATTTTATCTAAGATGAAAAATATATTTTTATTTCTATTTTATTTCACCACTTTTTTTAAAGTTTCGTCCCAACAAGTCATTACTATTTGTACTCAAAATAACGGTTGCGAATATGCAAAAGTCAATTTAACTAAATCACAAATTGAT
>JANQTK010000007.1:1628-8313 GCA_030731695.1 Polaribacter sp. | reverse complement strand
TCTTTTTCAAATTTATCTTTGAAATAGATATATAAAATGATAATCATGGCTGGCGCAATTGCCAACAAAAACATACTCATTTTTTTTACATTTTTGGTAAAAAAATCTCAGCCATCATACAACGTGCACTTCCTCCTCCACAAGTTTCAATGGTTTCTAAAGAACTTGAAATAATTTTACAATGTTTGTTAATTTGTTGAATTTGAGTTGGAGTTAAGCAATCATAAGCTGCTTGACTCATTACCAAAAATCGTTGGTTATTTGCGCCTCTCACTTGCAACATATTTCCTGCAAAATGAGTGACTTGCGTTTCAGTAATTTCGATGATTTGTTTTCTATCTTCTTTTAAATGTTTTATCACATTTTTTCGTTCTTGCTTGTCATCAATTGTATCCAAACAAATCACTGCAAAAGTTTCTGCCAAACACATCATTACATTGGTATGATAAATTGGTTTTCTTTTTCCAAGAACAGTTTGATATGCTGTAAAAATTACAGGAGTATATTCAAAATCCTCACAAAACTCTATAAATAAATCCTCATCTGCTCTTGGTGATAAGGCACAATATGCTTTTTTATTGACACGATCTAAGAGCAAACTTCCTGTACCTTCTAAAAATATTTCTTCTGCTTCTGCACTTGAATAATCTATCACATTTTCAATCAAAAAACCTTTTTCTTCCAAAATATCCAAAATATCTTCACGTCTTTCATATCTTCTGTTTTCAGCAAACATAGGATATAAAGCTACTGTACCATCTTCATGAAATGAAATCCAATTGTTTGGAAAAAGAGAATCTGGAGTATCAAATTGGTCAGTATCAGAAATTACGGTGACTTCAACTCCATAGCTTTTTAATTTTTCAACATAGGTATCAAATTCAAATTGAGCCTTTTTATTGATTTCAGCATTTTTTAAATCTAACTCTTCCTGGTAATAATTATTAACAGCGGTTTGTTCGTTCATCCTAAAATTAATTGGACGAATCATCAAAATGGAATTGGTAGTTTGTTGCATATGTATTTAATGTAAAACAAAATTATACTTTTTTAGTGAAGTTTTGATAGAACCTATTTAAAAAGCAATAAAATATTTTGTTTAACATATTTTTATAATAGTTTAACAAAATGATAAGATTTTATTGTTTAGCAGTTTTCTATTTTTATTAAACAGATTTAAACCTTAAACTAATATTATGAAAAAAGTAACGAGTATTATTTTAGCATTATTTGCAGGAATCGTTTTTACATCTTGCAATGACGACAATGAAACTGTAGAAACAAACACTATTGTTGATGTTGCAGTCAATAACAATTTAACCAGTTTAGTTGCGGCTGTACAAAGAGCGGGATTGGCAACTACTTTATCTGGAAATGGTCCTTTTACCGTTTTTGCTCCAACAAATGAAGCTTTTCAAGCATTATTGGATACCAATCCTAGTTGGAATACAATTAATGATATTCCAGTAGAAACTTTACAAGCTGTTCTTTTATTCCATGTTTTAGATGGAACTGTAAGGTCTACAGATTTATCAAATACGTATGTGAATACCTTATCAGCAGGACCAAACAATGAGCCACTATCATTACAAGTTGAAGTTACGGGTGGTGTTGCATTTAATGGAGATGCAACTCCAGTTACTGTGGATGTGAATGCTTCAAATGGAGTTGTTCATGTAATCAACAAAGTGATGTTACCTCCAAATATTGTAACATTGGCTTTAAACAATGGAGGATTTACAACTTTAGTAGCAGCTTTAACCGATAGTAGACATACAACAAATTTTGTTTCAGTATTATCAGGAAATGGTCCTTTTACTGTTTTTGCGCCTACTAATGCTGCTTTTCAAGCTTTATTAGATTCAAATCCAAGTTGGAATTCTTTAGCTGATGTGCCAATCGCGACTTTAGATGCTGTTTTAAAATACCACGTTGTTAATGGTGCCAATGTTCAGGCTAATCAATTAACTAACGAAAGTGTAACAACTCTTGGAGGAAATATCACAATAAACTTAACAAATGGAGCTCAAATTCAAACTACGAGTTCTCAAACTGTGAATATATTAGTAGGAGCTGCAACAAATGATGTACAAGGAACAAATGGAGTTATCCATGCAATTGACAGAGTTTTGTTGCCATAATTACCATTCTTGTTTAAAGAGGAAAAAGCTGCATTTTGTGCAGCTTTTTTTATTCGCGAATTAAAGGCAATGTTGAACAACGCAACAACCCTTCTTGCTTCGCAATTTCAGCATAAGGAACTTCTTCTACCGTAAATCCGTTTTTGCGTAACCAAGTATTGAGCCTAGTGAAGTTTTTTTCAGAAATAATAATTTCTTCAGAAATAGAAAAAACATTGCTATTCATGTCATACATTTCTTCTTTGGTAATTTCAAAAATATGTTCTTTTCCAAAGTAATTAACTAACCAATTGTATTCTTCTTCAATTAAAAATCCGTTTTTATGCAAAATGGCTTTGTTTTTTCCAATAGGTTGAAAACAACAATCTAAATGCAAGGCATTTTCTTTTGGATCTGTATTGTGCTTTCGTAATTCGAATGATTTTACAATTTTGTTTGGAAATAATTTTTGGAGTGCCAAAACTGCTTGTTTATTTGTTCGAGCTGTGATAAAGCTCGCGTAATCATCACCTGAATAAGTTCCTACAAAAATGTACTCATTCCAAGGCATTACATCTCCTCCCTCAATATGACAATCTTTTGGAAGTTCGATAATATTTTTTGATGAAATTTGATTGGTAACATGCTGAATCGCAATATATTCTTTTTCTCTGTCAGGTAAAATATTTGCTTTTATCAATTTATCTTCAATTACAAATGCGATGTCTCTTGAAAAGATTTGATTGTAATTTTTGATGACTTTTGGTCTGTAAACAGCGATATCATATTTTTTAAAAACAGCAGCAACAGCTTCCATTTCTTCTATCATATCTTCCTCATTTGGATACGTTCCATGAAGTACATGCTCTCTACTTTTTGGATCATAACAATCTTCTAATTTTGGAATTGGACCATTACTGGTTGCAATTCCTAAGATCACCGCTTTTAATTTAGAAGTTTCGTTAGTTATATTGAGTTGTAACATACTTTAGAGATAAAAAAAGCTCCATGAATCATGAAGCTTTCGGTTGTAAAAATAACAAAAGTTTTTATCTTTCTGATATTGATTTAAACGGACGTAATGTTTCGCCAACATAAATTTGACGTGGTCTTCCTATTGGCTCGTTATTTAATCGCATTTCTCTCCATTGTGCAATCCAACCTGGTAAACGTCCTAAAGCAAACATTACAGTAAACATATCTGTTGGAATATCCATTGCTCTGTAAATAATACCTGAGTAAAAATCTACATTTGGATATAATTTTCTTTCTACAAAATAAGGATCATTCAATGCCTCTTGCTCCAAACCTTTTGCAATAGCTAAGATTGGATCGTTAACACCTAAATCATTTAAGACATCATCAGCTGCCTTTTTAATGATTCTTGCTCTTGGATCAAAATTCTTATACACTCTATGTCCAAAACCCATCAATCTAAAAGGATCATCTTTGTCTTTCGCTTTAGCCATATATTTTTTGGTATCACCATCATCCGCCTTAATCGCTTCTAACATTTCTAAAACTGCTTGATTTGCACCTCCATGCAAAGGTCCCCAAAGAGCAGAAATTCCTGCTGATAACGAAGCAAACAATCCAACATGTGATGAACCTGCAATTCTTACAGTAGATGTAGAACAATTTTGTTCGTGATCTGCATGTAAAATCAATAATTTATCTAACGCATCTTTAATGATAGGATTTACAACATACGGTTCGTTTGGTTGTTCAAACATCATTTTCATAATATTCTCAACATAATCCAAAGATTTTGAACCATAATTTAAAGGCAATCCTTGTTTTTTACGCATTGTCCAAGCCACCAAAACTGGGAATTTACCCATGATTTTACAAATTGCTTTGTACATATCTTCTTCAGATTTCACATTCACTGAAGAAGGATTGAACGCAGTTAATGCACTTGTTAAGGAAGATAAAACTCCCATTGGATGCGCCGATTTTGGAAAAGCATCTACAATTTTTTTCACGTCTTCATCAACCACAGATTGTGCTTTGATGTCCGCATAAAACTTTTCTAATTGCTCACTTGTAGGTAAATCTCCAAAAATTAAAGCGTAAGCAACTTCTAAAAAAGTAGCTTTTTCAGCCAACTCTTCTATGTCATAACCTCTGTAACGTAAAATCCCTTTTTCACCATCTAAAAACGTAATACTGCTCTCGCAAGAACCTGTATTTTTGTAACCAGAATCTAAAGTTATAACGCCATCAGTGGCTGTTCTTAAATTTTTTATATCGATAGCAACCTCATTCTCAGTTCCTTTCACTAATGGAAATTCATACGAATTTTCTCCTATTACTAACTTTGCAGTATTTGACATATTCAATCTTATTTTTTATGTTGAAGTGTTTTGCGAAGATAGCAATTAATTAAGGATTTAAAAAGTTGAAAATGATAGATTTTTAGCACTTAAAAATAAATTTTACTGATTTAACAATTCTTTAGTAAAAAGAAAAATCCCCTTAGAAATTCTAAGAGGATTTTACAGATAATTTAAATAAAATTAAATTTTAAACGCTTTTTCTTGAGGATAATAAGCTACATCTTCTAATTCTTCTTCAATACGTAATAATTGGTTGTATTTTGCCATTCTGTCTGAACGTGAAGCTGAACCTGTTTTAATTTGACCACAATTTAAAGCAACTGCTAAATCAGCAATGGTATTGTCTTCTGTTTCTCCTGATCTGTGAGACATTACTGTTGTATATCCAGCATTTTTTGCCATGTTTACAGCTGCAATTGTTTCAGTCAATGTTCCAATTTGGTTTACTTTAATTAAGATTGAATTAGCAATTCCGTTTTCAATTCCTTGAGACAAGCGCTCTACGTTGGTTACGAATAAGTCATCTCCAACCAATTGCACTTTTTTACCAATTAATTCAGTTAAATATTTCCAACCTTCCCAATCGTTTTGATCCATTCCATCCTCTATTGAAATAATTGGATAATTACTTGCTAATTCAGCCAAATAATCAGCTTGTTCTTTGCTTGTTCTAATTTTTCCAGTTTCACCTTCAAATTTAGTATAATCATATTTTCCATTCACATAGAACTCAGCAGCAGCACAATCTAAAGCAACTTTTACTTCTTCTCCAAAAACATATCCTGCATTTTTAACTGCTAAAGCAATTGTTTCTAAAGCATCTTCTGTTCCGCCTGCTAAATTTGGTGCAAAACCACCTTCATCTCCTACAGCTGTTGACAAATTACGATCGTGTAACACTTTCTTTAAATTATGGAAAATTTCAGAACCCATTTGCATAGCATGTGTAAACGATTTTGCTTTTACAGGCATAATCATAAACTCTTGAAACGCGATTGGCGCATCTGAATGCGAACCGCCATTGATGATATTCATCATTGGAACAGGCAATGTATTTGCAGAAACACCTCCTACATATCTATATAATGGCATTCCTAACTCAGCTGCAGCAGCTTTCGCAACAGCCAATGAAACACCTAAAATTGCATTTGCACCTAATTTTGATTTATTTGGAGTTCCATCTAAATCAATCATGATTTTGTCAATCAAATTTTGTTCAAAAACCGAAGTTCCTAACAATTCCTCAGCTAAAATTTCATTTACATTTTTAACGGCATTCAACACACCTTTTCCCATATAGGCTTTTCCACCATCTCTTAATTCCACAGCTTCATGTTCGCCTGTTGAAGCTCCTGAAGGAACTGCAGCTCTTCCTAAAACGCCGTTTTCTGTTGTTACATCTACTTCTACTGTTGGATTTCCTCTTGAGTCAAATATTTGACGTGCATGAATGTTTATTATAATACTCATTGATTCTAAAATTTATAAATTTAATTTTAAGTTTTTGGTTCTTTTTAAAAGTGATGCTAATTTACGAAAAGTTGAACGCATAAAATAATATGAATTTGATTAATTACGAAAACGTTTGCTAAAAAATTTCGAATTCAAAAAAAATCCACCTATGAAATAAGTGGATTTCTTTTATTACGTAAATTGACCTCTTTTAGCTTAAAATTAAGACACTAGATTTTTCGCCTTTTTGATATTTTCGATAAATTGATCAAAAAGATATTCAGCATCATGTGGACCTGGACTTGCTTCTGGATGATATTGCACAGAAAAAGTGTTTTTATTTTTGATACGAATTCCTGCAACTGTATGATCGTTTAAATGAACGTGCGTAATCTCGATATTATCATTTGCTTCCGTTTCTTCTTTATTAATGGCAAAACCGTGATTTTGAGAAGTAATCTCTCCTTTTCCAGTTAATAAATTTTTTATAGGATGATTGATTCCTCTGTGTCCATTGTGCATTTTATACGTAGAAATTCCTTGTGATAACGCAATGACTTGATGCCCAAGACAAATTCCAAATAATGGTGAATCTTTTTCAATAATTTCTGCTGCTAACTTTTGAGCATCTACTAAAGGCTCAGGATCTCCAGGACCATTTGAAATAAAATAACCATCAGGATTGAAAGAAGCTAAATCTTGAAAAGTAGCATTGTATGGAAACACTTTTATGTAAGCACCTCTTTTAGCTAAATTTCTTAAAATATTCTTTTT
>JANQTK010000007.1:0-1528 GCA_030731695.1 Polaribacter sp. | reverse complement strand
CCTGTCATACCAGTATTAAAACAAATTTCTCCAGTTGCAGTTCCATCAATTCCTACAGATTTTCCATAAAAAATTGTTCCATCTGCTAATAAAATAAGTGCTTTTTTTCGAGTTTGATATTTCATTGATTTTTGTAATAGTTAATTTGATGTAAAAATATAAAAAAAGGGATAAACAGTACTGTTTATCCCTTTATATGTTAATGATAAAATCATTTATTCTTCTGATTTTTCTTCAGTTGCTGTAGTTTCTACTTGTGAAGTTGCAGCTTTTTTGCTTCTTCCTCTACGTGTAGTTTTCTTAGCTTTTGCTCCTTTTGGATTGTAGATTTCGTTGTAATCAACAAATTCAATCATAGCCATTGATGCATTATCACCTTGTCTAGCTCCTAATTTAATAATACGTAAGTAACCTCCTGGTCTATCAGCAATTTTTACAGAAACCTCTTTAAACAACTCAGTAACAGCGTATTTATCTCTTAAAACAGAGAATACAATACGTCTATTGTGAGTAGTATCTTCTTTTGATTTTGTAATCAAAGGCTCAACAAAAACTCTTAAAGCTTTTGCTTTTGCAACTGTTGTGTTGATACGTTTGTGCTCAATAAGAGAACAAGCCATATTTGATAACATTGCCTTTCTGTGTGCTGTCTTTCTTCCTAAGTGGTTTATTTTTTTTCCGTGTCTCATGACGTTTGTTTTATACTTTCATCTTGCTCAACCCGCTTTGAGGAGCAAAATATGAAAGATTAATCTCTATCTAATTTATATTTTGCTAAATCCATTCCAAAACTCAATCCTTTAACAATAACTAGTTCTTCTAGTTCTGTTAACGATTTTTTTCCAAAGTTTCTGAACTTCATTAAATCACTTTTATTGAATGATACCAAATCTCCTAAAGTATCTACTTCTGCAGCTTTTAAACAATTTAAAGCTCTTACAGAAAGATCCATATCAATCAATCTTGTTTTTAATAATTGACGCATATGCAATGATTCTTCATCATATGTTTCTGTTTGAGCGATTTCATCAGCTTCTAAAGTAATGCGCTCATCAGAGAATAACATGAAATGGTGAATCAAAATTTTTGCAGCCTCAGTTAAAGCTTCTTTTGGATTGATTGAACCATCTGTATCAATATCAAAAACTAATTTTTCAAAATCCGTTTTTTGTTCAACACGAAAGTTTTCAATAGTGTACTTTACGTTTTTGATTGGTGTGTAAATTGAGTCAGTAAAAATCGTTCCAATTGGAGCGCCTGCTTTTTTATTTTCTTCAGCAGGTACAAAACCTCTACCTTTTTCTATGGTAATTTCTGCATTTAATTTCACAGATTTATCCATATTACAAATAACCAATTCTGGATTTAAAACTTGAAAACCAGAAATGAATTTTTGTAAATCACCAGCTTTTAATTGCTCTTGGCCAGAAACGTTGATTGAAACAGTTTCTCTATCAGTTTCATCTATTTGTTTTTTAAAACGAACTTGTTTTAAATTTAAGATAATTTCAGTTACGTCTTCAACAAC
>JANQTK010000006.1 GCA_030731695.1 Polaribacter sp. | reverse complement strand
AAAAAAAAGATAATGGAAACCGCTAAATAAAATCGAAAAGGATTTGTATAACGTTGTCTTTTGCCTTCAATATAATCTCTTGAAACTTTTCCGGGTTTTGTTAAAAGTGGAATGAGTGTTGTCCAAAATTTAGCATCAAAATTAAAAAAGCCGTTAAAAAGTTCGTGAACAAAACTTTTAAAAGTAATTTTGTTTCCTTTGTTTTCTTGACCACATTCAGGACAAAATTTTTCATGACCAGTAAATGGATACCCACAATTTAAACAAGCGGGATCTTGAAATTTTACTACGGTATTTTTCCTTTTTACTAGTTTGATAACGTTGGAATTATAAGTTGAAATGTTGGGATATAAACTTTAAATTCTTCTAATGTATGAACATCAATCATTAAATAATACCCTTTCATGGCGCCAATTGTCGATTCTAAAAAGCAACCAGAACTATAAGAATATGCCTCACTTGGTCTTAGTAATGGCGTTTGTCCAATAACGCCTTCGCCAGTTACGATTTCAATTTTTTGCAAAGAATCATAAATATTCCAATATCTTTCTTTGAGTTGAACAGTTTGAGAAGAATTATTTTCGATAGTAATATGATATGAAAAAACATAGTACAAACGGTTATTTCTGTAACTAGATCCATTATAATCGGTTTTTACAGAAATTTTTATCCCTTTTGTAATTTGCTCTACCATAACAGTAAATATAGTTTTTTTATTGCAAAAAGCAAGTGTTTTTTCGCTACCTATTTTGACTGAAGTTACTCATGCCAACACCCACAACTCTATCATACAAAGCACCAAAAGCTTTAAAATAAAACAACACTTTATACTCGTTTTCAGTTTCAAAAAACGAACCCATAATTTCGTTTTTATCAATGACATTATTTTTATCAACTGTTACATATGAATAATTGTAAAACCCTTGTTTTAAAAGGATATTGCCAACGTAACTGTTTGTATTTGGATTGTAATACAATTTATTTTCTTCTTCAATTTGAAAATTGTTAAAAGCCCCATACACATATACATCTTTATCAGAAAAAGGTTCCTCTGCTACCAAAGTGAAATGCATCATTGCATAATCTGCCTCGGTTGCAGTATCACTTCCTTCCAAAGTTCTTATGGCAAATTGTCCATTAATATCAGGATTATATCTGTATGTTTGAAAAGTTTTTACATCATTTGGGTATAAATAATGATGAAAAATATCTTTTCTTTCTACTTTCACCACATTCAAACTATTATTTCTGATGATTTTTGTATCGAAATTTAAATATTCGTTTCCACCCCAAAAATTGGTGTTGTTGTTATAGGAATAGCGCAACACATTTTGTTGAAAAAAAGTAGGTTGCAAACCTGTAATTGTTTCGTTCCAATTTTCGTTTTTTAGGATGACAACATTCACCTCTTGAGAAGGATTGTTGATGCGTAACTTTGGATGACTAACCACAAATTCAACTGTTTGCTGCGTTTGTAACGCTTTTGCATTTCTACTTCTGGATACATTTACACCCACAGTAACTTCATTTTCAAACAATACAAATCGTCTTGTAAAAACTACTTCGTCATCGTCATTTAAAACAGATAACAAATAATTGCCACTTTTGGTAATTACCGAATTTTGATTCGGAATTTGTACGGAATAATGTGTATAATTCTGAAAAGTATTGAAAGAATTGGTAATTGTATTGATGTTATTTTGATCAAAACCATCAATATACTGACTAGATAGCAATCTGCTTGGTTGCCAATCATGGGTCATGTGTTGAATCTTATATTGATATTCTTTGTTGTCATTTTCTAAATCATCAAAAGACAGTTCAAGCACGGTTCCAAGAGGAACAATTGCCGAAAAATTATTTTCTTGCAAAGGTCTTAATTGAATGGATTTGATGTTTTGCGAAAAGATTGTTCCGCAAATTGCAATTAAAAATCCAAGAAAAAATGTGCGTTTCATTTTACAAATATAACATTCATAAGTTAGTAACATCAAATTTTGAACCAAAATTACAATCTTCAAATAAGACACTAAAAACCATAATTTAGATTTATTATAAATAATAATTTTAAGAAAATTTATGCAATAAATAATTTAAAATATGATGTGTAAAGCCTTAAATTTGCATGATTTTTTTAGATAACTAAAATTCCAATTTACTATGTCAAAGGACATTCGTATTAAAAAAGGCTTAGACATTAAGCTTGTTGGTGTTGCAGAAAAAACAACTACTCAATCTTCTTTAAGTAGTGTTTATGCAATAAAACCAGAAGATTTTCACGGAATTACACCCAAATTAATTGCCAGAGAAGGCGCAAAAGTAAAAGCTGGAGAAGCACTTTTTTATTCAAAAAGTGATGAACGCATTTTATTTCCAAGTCCTGTTTCTGGAACAGTAACTGAGGTGATTCGTGGAGAGAGAAGAAAAGTATTGACAGTTAAAATTGCTGCAGACGCTCAACAAGATTTCAAAGATTTTGGTGTAAAGGATGCTTCAAAAATGACTGGAGAAGAAGTAAAAAACCATCTTTTTGCAGCAGGTTGTTGGCCATTTATCAAACAACGTCCTTATGATGTTGTGGCAAATCCAAATCAAACTCCAAAAGCTATTTTTATTTCTGCATACGCAAGTGCGCCTTTGGCTGCTGATTTAGAATATACTTTGGCAGGAAAAGAAGTGGAATTGCAAGCTGCAATCTCGGCAATATCAAAATTAACTGCTGGAAAAGTGCATGTTTCTGTAGGTGCAAATTCAAATTCTCCTTTGGCAAAATTGTCAGGAATTGAATTGCATAAAGTTTCAGGACCACATCCTTCAGGAAATGTAGGAACTCAAATTGCAAAAATTGATCCTATAAATAAAGGTGAAGTTGTTTGGGTGGTAGCTCCACAAGATTTGGTAATTATTGGGGAATTATTGTTGACGGGTAAATTCAATGCAACTAGAATTGTTGCTTTGACAGGATCTAAGTTTGCAAAACCTCAGTATGTTGCTGCTATCATTGGAGCTTCAGTTGCCAGTTTTACGAAAGGAAATTTGAATACTGATAATACTAGAATCATTTCTGGAAATGTTTTATCAGGAATAAAAATAAAAGAAACAGGCTTTTTAAGATATTATGACAACCAAATTACTGCCATCCCAGAAGGAGATGATTATGAGTTTTTTGGATGGAACAAACCTGTTTTTGATAAAGTTTCTACAACAAGAGCGTTTACATTTTCGTGGTTAAATCCTAATAAAAAATACGATTTGACTACTAATACAAATGGTGAACACAGAGCATTTGTGGTAACAGGGTCTTATGAGCAAGTGTTTCCTTTAGATATTTATCCAATGCAATTGCTAAAAGCATTTATGTATAAAGATTTAGATGAAATGGAAGCTTTAGGTGGTTATGAAGTAGCTCCTGAAGATTTTGCGTTGACCGAATTTATTTGTGTGTCTAAGCAACCACATCAAAAAATAATTCGCGAAGGTTTAGATTTAATGAGACAAGAATTAGGATAAGAATATGAGCTTAAAACAAAATTTACACAATTTAAAAGAAAAGTATAAAGGAACAAAAATGGCTCCTGCTTTTAATGCGATCCATACCTTTTTATACATGCCAAATGACGTTACTCATGGAGGAACGCACATAAAAGCGGCAGATGATTTGAAACGTACCATGAACATGGTAATTATTTCACTACTTCCATGTTTGTTATTTGGAATGTACAATGCAGGTTATCAACACTATGCCGCAATTGATCCATCATTAAGAGACAATGTTTTAGCAAACTTTTTCACTTTTGACAATCTTTGGATTGGAATTATCAAAGTATTGCCTTTAGTAATCGTTTCTTATGGAGTTGGTTTGGGAGTAGAATTTATTTTCGCCATCATCAAAGGTCATGAAGTAGAAGAAGGTTATCTGGTAACAGGAATGTTAGTCCCTTTAATTGTACCTATTGATACACCACTTTGGATGTTGTCAGTAGCTGTAGTTTTTGGAGTTGTTATTGGAAAAGAGGTTTTTGGAGGAACAGGAATGAACATTCTAAATCCTGCATTAACCATCAGAGCATTTTTATTTTTTGCCTATCCAACATGGATGTCAGGAGACAAAGTTTGGGTATATGATGCCGTAAATAGAGCAGGTACAGTAGATGCTATTTCAGGAGAAACTGTTCTAGGAAGTTATGCTCAAAATTTAACTACAAATTATTCCATTTTTGATAAATTTTTTGGATTTATTCCAGGATCTGTTGGAGAAACTTCAACTTTTTTAATCCTTTTAGGAGCAGCATTTTTGATTTTTACAAAAATTGGAAGTTGGAGAATTATCGTTTCAACATTTTTAGGAGCAGCAGCAATGGGAATGATTTTTAATCAAGTAGTTGCAGCAGATATCATCACTTCTTCTAGTAAATTTTATGGATTGATGAGTACTGCTTGGTGGGAACATTTAATGATTGGTGGTTTGGCTTTTGGAGCTGTTTACATGGCAACAGATCCCGTAACTGCTTCACAAACAAACAAGGGAAAATGGATTTACGGTTTCTTAATAGGATTTATATCGATTATGATTCGTGTGTTCAACCCAGCATATCCAGAAGGAGTCTTTTTAGCAATCTTATTAATGAACGTTTTTGCTCCAACAATCGATCATTATGTGGTGCAAGGAAATGTAAAAAACAGATTGAAACGTGCTAAAGTTAAAACTGCCTAATTATGAGTAAGAGAACAGATAGTAATTCATATACCATAATTTTCGCCATTATAATGGTAGTAATTGTGGGTTCAGTATTGGCTTATTTTGCCACGTCTTTAAAACCAAATATCGACGAAAATAAGCGAATTGAAAAACAACAGAACATCTTGTATGCAATGGGTGTTAATGAAAATGACGAAGCAAGTGCAAATTTTGTTTCCACAACAGTTGCAGGACAAGAGTTTAAAAAATACATCAAAAAGCAATTAGTAATTCAAGGTGATAACATCACTGAAGATGAAAACGCTTATTTGATTGATGTAAAACAACAACAATCATTAGCAAAAGATGGTAAACAACGCAAGTTACCATTGTTTGTGGGTGAAAAAGATGGCAAAACATTTTATGTTGCCCCAATTTACGGAAAGGGTTTATGGGACGCTATTTGGGGATATGTTGCTTTAGATGAAAATATGGTAATACAAGGTGCTTATTTTGATCATAAAGGAGAAACTCCAGGTTTGGGTGCCAACATCACACAACGTTTTTTTATGGATGATTTTATTGGAGAACATTTACTAACTGATTTAGGAGAATTCAAAGGAGTAACTGTTGCCAAAGGAAATAATGATCCAAAAAACGAAGAAAAAACAGATTATGAAGTAGATGCAATTGCGGGTGCTACCATTACAGGTGATGGAGTTTCTGCAATGATCAAGTCTGATTTAAAATTGTATGTACCTTACTTTCAATCATTAAAAAATTAATTTATGGGACTTTTATCAAAAAAAGACGCAGCTTTACTAACAGATCCATTAGCAGATAACAACCCAATTACCATTCAGGTTTTAGGTATTTGTTCTGCGTTAGCAATTACAGCAGAACTAAAAGCTTCAATTGTAATGGCTGTTTCAGTAATGTTTGTATTAGCTTTAGGAAACGTGGTTATTTCTTTAATGAGAAATATCATTCCTTCTAAAATCAGAATTATTGTACAGCTAGTTGTGGTTGCTGCATTGGTAATTATTGTGGATTTGGTTTTAAAAGCATTTGCATACGAATTGAGCAAAACACTTTCTGTTTTTGTTGGATTGATCATTACGAACTGTATCATCATGGGACGTTTTGAAGCTTTTGCTTTAGGGAATAGTCCTTGGAGATCTTTCTTAGACGGAATTGGAAATGCTGCAGGTTATGGAGCAATCCTTGTAATCGTTGGTTTTTTTAGAGAATTATTAGGTTCAGGAACGTTACTTGGTTTCAAAGTTTTAGGAGACCCAATAGAAAAAACTGGACTGTATGCAATTGGTTATGAAAACAATGGATTTATGTTGTTATCACCAATGGCATTGATAGTTTTAGGAGTAATTATTTGGATTCAACGTTCAAGAAATAAAGCATTAATTGAAGAACATTAAATTGGTTATGAGTATGTAGTTGTTTGTTGATTGCAATTCACCAAAGACTAAAAAAATAAACCAAAAAATAAAAAAATATGGAACACATAGAATTATTTTTCAAATCGATATTTATAGACAACATGGTTTTTGCCACGTTCTTAGGAATGTGTTCTTACCTTGCTGTTTCCAAAAAAGTTACCACAGCTGTGGGTTTAGGTGCAGCAGTAATTTTTGTATTAGCTGTTACAGTCCCTTTAAACTGGTTGTTAGATCAATATATCTTAAAAGATGGCGCATTGGTTTGGTTAGGTCCAGAATTTGCAAGTTATGATTTAAGCTTTTTATCATTCATCATGTTCATTGCAACCATTGCAACCATGGTACAATTGGTAGAAATTATTGTAGAAAAATTTTCGCCTTCTTTATACAATTCATTGGGTATTTTTTTACCGTTAATTGCTGTAAACTGTGCTATTTTAGGAGGAAGTTTATTTATGCAATCTCGTGAAATTCCAACATTAGGATTGGCATTAACCTATGGAGTTGGTTCAGGAATTGGTTGGTTTTTAGCCATTTTAGCGATTGCTGCCATTCGTGAAAAAATAAGATACTCAAGTGTTCCACCAGCATTAAGAGGATTAGGAATTACGTTTATCATCACTGGATTAATGGCAATTGGATTTATGAGTTTTGGAGGAATGCTTACAGGTGGTGATGAAAAACCAGCTGAAAAACCAGCAGTAAAAGCGGTCATTAAAAAGCAAGAAATTAAGAAAGAAGACACGAAAGAAATCGTAGCTAAAAACACAACTTTAAACGAATAGTAGCATGATATTAGCAACAGGCATAACAGGAACTATTTTTGCGACAGTAGCAGCTTTTTTAATAATATCTTTGATATTAATAGCGTTGTTATTAGTTGTAAAACAAAAATTATCACCTTCAGGTCCAGTAACTATAACCATTAATGGTGAGAAAAAAATTCAGGTTGCTTCAGGGAGTACACTTTTAACAACCTTAGGAAACGAAAAAATATTTTTACCATCAGCTTGTGGTGGGGGTGGTTCATGCATTCAATGCGAATGTCATGTTTTAGAAGGTGGAGGTGAAGCTTTACCTACAGAAATTCCTCATTTTACAAAGAAAGAATTAAAATCTGGTGCGCGTTTGGCATGTCAGGTAAAAGTAAAACAAGATATGAATATCACAATTCCTGAAGAGGTTTTTGGTATCAAAAAATGGGAAGGAACTGTAGTTAGAAACTACAATGTTGCATCATTTATCAAAGAATTTGTGGTGGAAATTCCAGAAGATATGGGTTATAAAGCTGGTGGCTATATTCAAATCGAAATTCCTAAATGTGAAATAAAATATGCTGATATTGATATTACAGCACACCCAGAAGAACACGAAACCCCTGATAAATTTCAAGCAGAATGGGATAAGTTTGGGTTATGGTCTTTGGTAATGAAAAATAATGAAACCGTTGAACGTGCCTATTCTATGGCTTCTTTTCCGGCTGAAGGAAGAGAAATCATGTTGAATGTTCGTATAGCAACGCCACCTTGGGACAGAGCTAAAAATGGTTGGATGGATGTAAATCCAGGAGTAGCATCGTCATTTATTTTTGCTCAAAAACCAGGAGACAAAGTTACGATATCTGGCCCTTATGGAGAGTTTTTTATCAATGAGTCAGACTCAGAAATGTTATATGTTGGTGGTGGTGCAGGAATGGCTCCAATGAGATCTCATTTATATCATTTATTCAAAACCTTAAAAACAGGTAGAAAAGTAACTTATTGGTATGGAGGTCGTTCAAAAAGAGAGTTGTTTTATATTGATCATTTCAAATCTTTAGAAAGAGATTTTCCTAATTTTAAATTTTACTTGGCATTATCAGAGCCAATGCCTGAGGATAATTGGAAAGTAAAAAAAGATATCAATGATGAAGGTGATGGATTTGTTGGGTTTATTCATAATTGTGTTATTGACAATTATTTAAGCAAACATGATTCTCCTGAAGATATTGAATTGTACTTCTGTGGTCCACCATTGATGAATAAAGCTGTTCAAAAAATGGGTGAAGACTTCGGAATTCCGGATGAAAATATTCGTTTTGACGATTTTGGTGGATAAGAATTCTATCCAAAGCATAGTAAAAAAAACGGTTTAAGAATTTCTTAAACCGTTTTTTTTATGCTAAAAAAGTATCTAAATGATATACAGGTTCGCCATTTTCTTG
>JANQTK010000005.1 GCA_030731695.1 Polaribacter sp. | reverse complement strand
AGATGCAGAATCTTTTCGATGCAATAAAAAAGCAATTTCGTTTTGCAAATCAATTTTTTCTGTAGGTGTTTTGCTTTTGATTAACGCTAATTTTAGGTTTTCAACCGTTTTTTCTTGAGCACATAAAGAAGTGACTCCAAAAAACCACATCACCATTAACACAACAAAAGTCTTGATTTTAGTTGCTAAGAAAACTTGTTTTGTACACTTTCTCTGAAGAATTGAATTCATTTTCTTTTCATTTTAATGTATAGCATTTCAGGTTGTTAAATAGAAAACGAATAAACAAAAAATAACAATATAAAATGAAAATGAGTCTCATTTTTTGTTCTCATAAATCATAATTAATAACAAATCACCCTTTTAAAAAGCAAAAAAAGACGAGAAAAATTCATAAAAGTGTCGCTCAAAGAGCGACAAAAATTCTACAGAAATCCTTTTGAAAGCTTTCTTTTTTTGGGTAAATTTGATGAAGTAAATACTATTTTGCATTCATAATTTTATTACTCAAAATTATTACAATGAGCAATCAACCATACCAAAAAATTACCAATGACAGACATTTTATCATCAATTGTTATGTTGAAATGTTGTCGAGAATCAACGAAACTGAAACTATCAAACTTATAGAAAGTAATCCTGAGGATTTTTCTATTATTGAAAATGAACATATTTCTGTTGAAAAACTGATACAATCCCTAAGTATTTATTTCCAATTAATGACATTAGTGGAAGAAAATGCGGCTACTCAATACCGTAGAAAAATGGAGAATGAGGAAAAAATCTCAGCAATAAGAGGTTCTTGGGGCGAAGCTTTTCAACAATGGAAAGATAAAGGAATTCATGAAAATGAAATGTTGGAAGCAATTTCAAAAACGACTGTAATTCCTGTGTTAACTGCACATCCAACAGAAGCCAAAAGGGTTACTGTAATTGAAATTCATCGAGAGTTGTATTTGTTATTGGTGCAAAGAGAAAACACATCTTTCAGTAAAATTGAACAAAATGATATCAAAGAAAGAATCATTAATTTGTTAGAAAGATGGTGGAGAACTGGAGAAATTTATTTAGAAAAGCCAACAATTAGAGACGAAAGAGCCAATACAATTCACTATTTGCGAAAAGTATTTCCTACTGTTTTAAAGAAAAGTGACCAACAATTAAAAGGTTCTTGGATTGAAATGGGATTGAATCCAACTAAAATAAAAAACCCAGATAACTTTCCGAAAATCAAATTCGGAAGTTGGGTTGGTGGTGACAGAGATGGACATCCTTTTGTAACGCCAACAATTACGCAAGAAACTTTGTTGTTGCATCGAAAAAATGCTCTTTCATTGTTAAAAACGTACATCACTACTTTGGCAAGTAAACTATCTGTTTCAGCCATTAGCAATCCTGTACCATTTTTGTTATCAGAAGCCATTCATAAAAAAGCTATTTCTTTGGGTGATGAAGGCCAAAAAGCCATTCAAAGAAATCCATACGAGCCATGGAGACAGTATGTTAGCTTGGTTTTATTGCAATTAGAAAATACCATTTTTGGTAAAAATACGGATGCTAATGCGCACTATAAATCCAGTAAAAATCTAGGAGATGATTTAAAGTTTCTAAGAACTATTTTGAATGAAAATGGTTACGAAGGGCTGTCAGAAGATTTACTATTTCCTATAGAGAGAGCTGTGCGTTGCTTTGGATTTCATTTAGCAACTTTAGATATTAGACAAAACAGTGCTTTTCATGACAAAGCGATTTCTCAAATCTTAAAAGCTAATGGTGAAAAAGACAGTGATTTTGAACATTGGAATGAAGAAAAACGAGTCGATTTTTTAAATACTTTGCTAGAAAACCATGCTCCTATAACAGATATTACCGTTTCTTATGGCGCTGAAGCTGACAATGTTTTGGATTGCTTCAGAGTGGTGCGTAACCACATCAATCAATTTGGTTCAGAAGGAATTGGGTCGTTCATTGTAAGTATGACTCGAAATTTAAGCGATTTGCTTGTGGTGTATTTATTAATGCGCGAAACTCAATTATTGAATACCAACATTAAAGTGGTGCCTTTGTTAGAAACCATTGAAGACTTGGAAAATGGTCCTGAAATTTTGACCAAATTCTTACAACATCCCATCACTAAAAAGAGAGCTTCATTGGTTGCCAATATCCAAGAAGTAATGTTGGGTTATAGCGATAGTAACAAAGATGGAGGAACCATTGCTAGCAAATGGAATTTATTCAAAGCTGAAAAAAACCTAGCTTCTGTTGCTAGAAAAAATAATACCGAAATGTACTTTTTTCATGGAGCTGGAGGTACAATAAGTAGAGGTGGTGGAAAATACCACCGTTTTTTAGAAAGTATGCCTGTAAATACGGTGAATAATACTATCAAAATTACGGTTCAAGGTGAAACTATTGCACAACTTTTTGGCAATCCTTTGACAGCAACTTACAATTTGAATGCATTAGCATCTAGTGTTGCCAAAAAAAGTATCAAAAGTTCTTTGACAGAAAATGAAGTGCAATTTCCAATGGAAACTATGGAATATCTTGCCAAAAAATCATTCGAACATTACAGAGATTTTATTGACACCCCTGGTTTTATTGAGTTTTATGGAAAAGCCACATGTATTGATGTACTCGAAAAAAGTAAAATAGGCTCAAGACCCGCCAGAAGAACAGGCACAAGAACTTTAAACGATTTAAGAGCCATTCCTTGGGTATTTAGTTGGAATCTTTCTAGAATTACATTGACAGGTTGGTATGGTTTGGGTGGAGCTCTCAAACAACTCAAAGAAGAAAAACCTACTGAATTTGAAGCTTTAAAATCCACTATTAATGATTGGACATTCTTTAAGTTTTTAATGATTCAAACAGAAACAAATTTGATTTTATCGAATGTGGAGATGATGAATATGTATGCAGCTTTAGATGATAATACTGCTGAAAGAACCATTTTCATGGATAAAATTTTGACAGATTATCACAACGGACTTACCATGATTGCCGAACTTTTTGGCGAAAATGCTGAAACTAGAAGACAAGGACAATACGACAATTTAACTTGGAGAGATCACAAACTGCAAATTTTGAATAGATTGCATATCAAATATTTGAAAGAATGGAGAGCCATGAATGATGAAAATAGTCCAGAAAAAGAAAAAATGCTTACGCAACTATTAAGTATTATTAATTCTCTGTCTAGTGGTTTGAAAAATACGGGTTGATTTTTTATAAATAGTAAACTGTCTTATTCATAATAGTTTTCAAGAATTCTTGAAAGCTATTATGATTTAATAGCTGTAAGATACACCTTAAAAATCTTCCTAATTACATTAAATAAATTTATAAAAAATTAAACTTAACTGTAAAATTCTTGATTACATTTGCAGTGTGAAAAATAGTTATAAGTTATTCAGTGTCTTTGTTTTAACAGCAATGTATTGCTTTGCAATAAGTGTTGCAACAAAATCATACACACAATTTGTTTTTCACTCCAATGCTTCAAATGCGCATGAACAGTATTTTTCGGATGTTTCAACGCAGCTTTTTAATCATACTCTAGAAACTGAAAGTTCGATTACCAATTATAATAGCTTTCCTTTTCCGATTTTTAAAAACTATTTCAATGGTTTTGGAGTTGTATCAAACAGCTCAAATCAAGTAATTGAAACTTCTATTTCTCATTACTTTGACAAATACAGAAACCTGCTGGTAAAGTTTCAAAAAACAACTATTATTTTTCCTTTCCATTACTTTTGGTGACCTTTTTTTAAGTCAAATTACTGTCTTAATTGACAGTTGACATGTTTTAAATAGACTTTGCAAAATTGCAAAGTCAACAATGCATTACAAACAACTTAAAAAAATATAAAAATGGATTTACGTAAAGCCTTTGTTGGGCTTATAATTATAGGTATTTGTGTCATTCCTTTTGTGATGATCAGTTATTTTCGAGTAAAAAAAGAGAAAAAAATGGTGAAATCTCTAAGCAATATTGCAAAACAACAAAATTGCACCATTCATATTTCCGAAATTTGTGGAGAACATGTTTTAGGGATTGATGAAACGAAAAATTTTGTATTCTTTTTTCAACAAAGAGAAGAAAACGAAATTACACAGTTTATCAATCTTTCTGAGGTAGTTTATTGCGAAGTGGTTAAAAAAATTCGTTCAGGTTCTAACGAAGCTAGCAATCTTTCGTTTATTGAACGCGTGGAATTGGTTTTTACATTTACAAACAAAAAAAGAGCCCCAATAAAACTGGAACTTTTTGATGAAGAAATAAATATTCAAATCCGACAAGAACTTCTATTTGCAGAAAATTGGGCAAACTATATCAATGATCGTTTAGAAAACGATAAATAATGATAAAATCCCTGTAAAGTTTCCACAGGGATTTTTTTTAAATTCATAATAAGTTAACTAGTATTTCTAATAGTAAAGATTTACTATCAAAACAATAATTTATTCGATGAAATAAAAAACCACTTACAACATCACTATGTATAAATAAGTATTATTTTAGCTTTTACAAAAGATAGTCAGCTATTATACAATTATTTACAAAAAAAATTTACTGAAAACAGTAAGGTTATCAACCAACAAAATTTTATTAGAAATGAAAAATATTATAAAAACACAAGTAAATCATACAGTACTTTTTGCAAGCTTATTCCTCATTTCATCAATAAACTGTTTCGCACAAACATATATAACGAACACCACTGTTGTTGATGTTGAAAATCAAAAATTAATTCCAAATCAAACAGTTGTCATCAATAAGGACGTAATTTCAAATATTCAACCAAGTAAAAAAATAAAAATTCCAGCAAATGCAACCATTATTGATGGAACAGGAAAATTTCTTTCTCCAGGTTTGACAGATGCACACATTCATTTTTTTCAAAATGGCGGAATTTATTCAAGACCCGATGTAATTGATTTAAGAAAGTACATGCCTTATGAAAAAGAGATAGAAGCTACTAAAATTAATATGGAAGACAAACTTCGTCGTTATTTACAAAACGGAATTACCACCGTTTTTGATGTGGGTGCAAGTGTCCATTTTTTAAAACAAAGAAACGATTTCAAAAACGTCAATTTTGCGCCAACTATATATATTACAGGTCCTTTAGCTACTACCTATGAACCAAAAGTGTATGAAAATCTTGAAGAAAACGAACCATTTACGTTAACCAAATCCATTGAAGATGGAATTCAATCTGTGCAAAAACAGCTTCCTTACAAACCCGATTTTATCAAAATATGGTACATTGCTGGTGCTGATGGTTTATCAGTAGAAGAAAGCGCACGAAAAAATCTTCCGATTGTAAAAGCTGTTATTGACGAGGCTCATAAATACAATTTGAAAGTTGCTGTGCATGCTACTGAGCGAATTACAGCACAATTAGCAGTTGAAAACGGAGCTGATTTTCTAGTTCACAGTGTGGATAATGAAATTATAAAACCCGAGTTTGTTCAATTGCTCAAATCGAAAAAAACGATTGTTTGTCCTACATTGGTTGTGGTTAGAAATTATAATACTTCTTTAAGCCAAAACGCAAAATTTAGCTTGTATGAATTTGAAAAATCAGATGCTTTTCAATTGGGAAGTTTGGGAGATTTAAAACATATTTCCGATACTACATTGGTAAATAGATACAAGAATATGATTCAATCTCAAAGGGCGAAAGATAAAGCAATGACCGAAGAAAAAAATATGTTGACTAACTTAAAACTACTTTCTGATGCAGGAGTCATCATTGCCACTGGGACAGATGCTGGAAATATTGGAACCTTGCATGCTACCTCTTACCAAGCAGAATTGAAAATGATGCAAGAAAGTGGCATAACCAATTGGCAAATTCTTACTGCTTCAACACTAAACCCGGCAAAAATTTTAGACAAGCAAAAAGAGTTTGGAAGTATTGTTGTGGGTAAAAAAGCGGACTTGATTTTATTGGATGAAAATCCCGTTGAAAATCTTGAAAATCTAACTAAAATCAATAAAGTAATCAATAAAGGAGTTGTTTTCAATCCAAAAGATTTGTTGAAAGACACTCCTGAAATTTTAGTTCAACGTCAATTGAATGGCTATAATTATAGAAATATTGAGGCTTTTTTAGAACCTTATGCAGATAATGTGGAGCTATACAACTATCCAAATACGTTGATTGGAAAAGGAAAGGAGGCAATGAGAAATACATATACCAAAATGTTTGAAGAAACACCCAATTTGCATTGTGAATTGAAAGGAAGAATCGTGCAAGGCAATGTAGTTATTGATAAAGAGCGAGTGCAATTTGGGAATAAATTCATAGAAGCAACTGCGATTTATCATATAGAAAATGGTAAAATCCAAAAGGTTTATTTTATACAATAATATTTTATAATTAGCATCTCAAAAACCTAAAGCTCAGCATAAAAGACAATACCAAAACCAAAAAATACTACTCTAAGAAAACATTCGCAACAATGATTTAGATCGAAAAGTTTTTAGTTTCTTTTTACCTCAACTTATAGATTTTATTACATTAAAAAAAATTACTTTAGGCAACCATTGTGCGCAATGGAAAATTGAAAAAGGTGTCCCGCAATAAAATAAGTTCACACAAAACTACATATAAACAATCACAAACCCATAACAAACAGAGACCCAACAATACTAAATTTAAACACCTGACAGTCCTAAAGTTATGGGTCTGTCAGGTGTTTAATTTTATCTAAAAAATAGAAATCAGATTTAGAAAATCATTCTCTAATTCTTCAAAAATCGTTTCATTACAATTCCTTTTTCAGTATAAATTTTCACCAAATACAACCCACTTGAAATTTCTTCAATGTTGATAGGTGCCTTGTTGTTAGAAACCTTTTTAACCAAAGTCCCTAAAGTAGAATACAATTCCACACGAATTACCTCAGCCGATTTTGAACGAATAGTTACTTGATTTGTTGCGGGATTTGGATACAATGTAATATCTTTTTCTAAGATGTTATCTGAAACACTTAAAGGAGCACAATTGCTTCCAACAACATAAGTCAAGTATTTTGTGACCGCTAAACCACCTGCAAAAGCAAATTTACAAGCATAACTTATAGTTTGCCCATTTGTAAATCCAGAAAGAGTTTTAGAGAATCTTTTTCCAGAAACAAGAGTCATTGCTGTTTCACCAAAAGGAGTTTGTTTCCATAAATATGCCACAACTCCAACTTTGTCTGTATCTAACAGTTCAAATGTAAAAGTTACATCTGTTCCATTTGTAACAAACTCATAATTGTATCCTGTAGAAAAAGAACCTTGAATTGCTTCACTACTTGATCCCGAACACTGAGAATTGGTATTTTGAATAGTTGTTGCTTGTAGCACAATAGGAGTATTTGAAGCTAGATTTCCAGATAAATCTTCTGCTGTAATACTAAAAGAATAGGCTGTTTCTGGGTTTAAATTATTGATAATAACTGACTGTTGAACTCCTGAATCAGCATTTACAGTTTTAACGGTATTTCCGTAAGTAATTTCATAAATTACTTTGCCTGAATTGTCAGTTGCATTTAATAATAACTGAACTGTTGTTGCAGTAACTGTTCCAACTGATGCTGTAAAGTTTTCAGGACCAGCTACATCTGAGTTGCTTCCTGTACACTTATCTCCTACTTTGTAACTAAAGTATTTTGTTACAGCTGAACCGCCACCAAACGCAAATTTACATGCATAACTAATGGTTTCACCAATAGTAAGTCCAGTAATTGTTCTAGAAAAAGTTAATCCTGAAACTTGATTTAATTGTGATTCAGAAAATGGTGATTGCCTCCATAAATAAGCCACAACCCCAGTTTTATCTGTGTCTAATAATTTAAAAGTAATATTAACACTAGTACCTATGGTTTCAAAAGTTACTTCATAACCTCTTGAAAAACTTCCTTGTTGAGCAATAGAAGATGTTTCTGAACACAACTGTTCTTCTGCAACAGAAACAGTAATTACTTGAGAAGTAGATTTTCCATTATTGTTATCAGTTGCAACTGCTGTAATTTGATGATTTCCAACAGCAGCTCCACTCCAAACAAAACTAAAAGGTGATGTTGCATCTTCTCCTAATTTGGTACTTCCATCAAAAAACTCTACAAGGGAAACAGTTCCATCTAAATCATTTGCAATAGTAGTAATAGTAATATCTTGACCTTCTTTAAAAGAAGCATTATTTGCAGGAGATGTAATTGAAACTGTAGGATTTAAGTTTCCTGATGCAGAAACAATAACCAACACTTCATCAAAATCTGTGTAAGTACCATCACTTACTGTTAATTTGAATTTATAAACACCCGCAAGTAAATTACTAATAGCTGGAGAAGCAA
>JANQTK010000004.1 GCA_030731695.1 Polaribacter sp. | reverse complement strand
ATTCCACAGGATTGTTTGTGTGGGCAAAAATCCCTGAAGGAAAAAAATCAGAAGAAGTAACGGATGCTATTTTATATGACAAAGATATTTTCATCACACCAGGAACTGTTTTTGGTTCTCAAGGAGAAGGATTTATAAGATTTTCTTTATGTGTTTCATCCGAAGTTATAAAAGAAGCGATTGCAAGAATATGAAAAATATCTATTTAATAGGAGTTGGTTTGATTGGCGGAAGTTTTGCGATTGATATCAAAAAACATTTTCCAGACACGGTCATATATGGAATTAGTAGAAAAGAAACGACTTTAGACGAAGCTTTGTCTTTAAATTTAATCGATAAAAAAGCTACCATTGCTGATTTACAAAATGCAGATTTGGTGATTATTTCCATTCCAGTTGATGCAACCGTGAAATTATTACCTACTATTTTAGACACTATTTCTGATGACACATTGGTAATTGATGCAGGATCAACCAAAGAAGCTATTTGCAAAGTCGTTGAAAATCATCCAAGAAGGCGTAATTTTTTAGCCTGTCATCCTATTGCAGGAACAGAAAATTCAGGACCTTCAGCTGCAATTCCAAATTTATATGTAGGTAAAACCAACATCATTTGCGAAGTAGAAAAAACAACGTTTAAATTGCAAGAAAAAGCATTGAAATTGTTCACTGCCATTGGCATGCGAATTCGTTATATGGATCCAGTTGCACATGATAAACATATTGCGTATGTGTCTCATCTTTCGCACATTAGTTCATTTATGTTGGGAAAAACAGTATTGAACAAAGAAAAAAATGAACGCGATATTTTTGATATGGCAGGTTCAGGATTTGCATCAACAGTTCGTTTGGCGAAAAGTTCGCCAGCAATGTGGACGCCCATTTTTAAACAAAATAAAGAAAACGTTATTGAAACATTAGAAGAATATATCCATAATTTGCAGAATTTTAAAGAATTGATGCAGCAAGAAAATTTCGATGAAATTTACAACGAAATGGAAAATACCAATTATATAAAACAAATATTAAACGGCATTAAATAATTGCCAAAAACACCAAAAAAATGAAAAATACAGCAGCATTAAGAACATGGTTGGATGAAATGAATTTAACACATCCACTAGTAATAGCAGGGCCTTGTAGCGCAGAAACTGAAGAACAAGTGCTAAAAATTGCACATGAATTAAAAGATTCTGATGTAAACTATTATAGAGCAGGCATTTGGAAACCAAGAACAAGACCAGGAATGTTTGAAGGTGTAGGAGAAATTGGTTTGCGTTGGTTGAAAAAAGTAAAAGAAGAAACAGGCATGAAAACTTGTACAGAAGTTGCCAATGCTGCTCACGTAAAGTTGGCAATGGACAATGATGTTGATTTACTTTGGATTGGTGCACGATCTACAGTTTCGCCATTTATCATGCAAGAAATTGCGGATGCTTTGCAAGGAACAGACAAAATTGTCTTAGTAAAAAACCCTGTAAATCCTGATTTGGCTTTATGGTTGGGTGGAATTGAGCGTTTGTACACAGCAGGAATAAAAAATTTAGGAGCAATTCACAGAGGATTTTCTACCTATGAAAAATCAAAATATCGTAATATTCCTGAGTGGCAGTTGGCTATTGAATTTCAAAATAAATTTCCGGATTTGCCTTTAATTTGCGATCCATCACACATTACAGGAAATAGAAATATGATTTTTGATGT
>JANQTK010000003.1 GCA_030731695.1 Polaribacter sp. | reverse complement strand
CAAATGTATGGTAATTTTTGAGCAAAAAAAAAGCCATCTTAAAAAGATGGCTTTTAAATTTATTTTTTGAAATTAATTTGTATTGAAAGCTGTACTTCTACTAGCTGTAAAAGAACCAGATCCTGCTACTTTAACTACACCTCCAATTGTTAAGGTATAATCTCCAATTTTAGAACCATCGTTCATTCCATCTCCAAAAGCATCAGTAACTATTAATGTATAGTTTCTACCAGCACACAATTTAATTGTTTCAGTAGCTGGAGCTGCCCCATCAGTGTATGAACCAGCTGCTTTTGAAGCAACAACACCACCTAATGCATCTGTAATTCTCCATCCAGTTTCTGAAGCATAAAAATCAAAATTTAATATTAAACTAGCAGTAACTTCTGTACAGTTTTGAATATAGTTTAATACAGTGTTTGCACCAATAGACAATCCTTCTACATCTGCAAATTTTAATCTTAAAGCATTGATTCCAATACCTAAGTTTGTATCAGTTAAAACTACAGTTAAAGTACCTTCATTAGACCCTGCAGGAATTGTTACAGATGTAGGAACGGTATAAGATCCAGCAGCAGCTGTTGAAGTAGGTAATACAGTTATATCAAAAGCTCTATCTGTACCAACTACATTTGCAGTATACACAGGTATGTCAAAAGATTTAGTTCCACCAACGTCAACGCCTGTTGAATAGGTTGTTTTAGCAAACGTAATATAATTAGCATTTTGTCCAGCTGGCATTTCTTCTTCACAGCTAGTGAATGCGAATACTGTTAATACAGTAAGTAATATAAGTTTTAATTTTTTCATATTTAAAAAATTTTAAAAAAATGGACAAAAAACAATTCACTTTTTTTTGTCCATTTTAAATCATACATTATTGATTTTGAGTCGAAATAAATGGATTATCTTGAAGCTCTTGTACTGGAATTTCAAAAGTTAATCTTTCATCATTATAAGGGATTGCAACACCTACAAAAGATAGGTGATTTGGTCCTCTTAGGATGGTAGCCTTATTACGCTTCATCGCTAAGTAACTCTTTCCTTCACCCCATAACTCCAATCTTGTTTGTAAATAGATATGGCTTAGTAATTGAGCGCCATTTAATCCATCAACATAACTTGCATCTGGCACTCTTAAACTCATAAAGTTTTTAAGAATGGTTTTAGCACGTGGCTCATTTGCTGATTTTGCAGCACATTCAGCAGCTAACAAGTGTACTTCAGAAATTCTGTAGAAGAAGATATCATCTTGGATAGGTGTACCACCTCCAAAAGCAACTCTACGTGGGTTGTAAAACTTATTGATTGGTAATAAATTCAATGCACTTGCAGGATTGTTAAAGAATTGAGCTCTACGTCTATCATTTGCAGGAAATTGATTGAATAAATTTTGATCCATTACTTTGTAGTCGCCTACACCAGCATAACTGTAAGAGAAATAATCTACTTGACCCCAGAAAGATAATAATCCTACTCCAGTGTTAGTGTTTAAATCAATACCCCACATCCATCCTGGAGTAGATAATTGATTAAATCCACCTGTCAATTCTGCACCTTGCATTGGAGTAAAACCACCATTGGTAATTACATCGTTTGCTAATGTGTATGCAGGTCCATATTCTCCTTTTGCAGCCAAAGCATACGCTAAGATAGTTTGAGCAACTGGCTTGTTAATTTGAGACTTATTATCTCTTGCAAAATCGTTTAAGAATACGATTGCTTCTCTTAAATCTTTTTCGATTAAGTCATAGATAACTGATGCTTTAACTTTTGGTCCATTTACATCTAATAAAGAAGTGTAAAGTGGTAAAATCTCTTGATCAGCATTGTACTCATTTTGATATAGTTGAGCCAAATAAAAGTAAGAATGTGCTCTTAAAGCTTTCGCTTGTCCTAATACATGTCTTGCTTCTGGTAATGCTGGATTCCCATCATTTCCACCCAATCCATCAATGATTAAGTTAACAGATCTAATGATTCTGTAATAATATCTCCAAGGAATGTAATTGGTTTGTCTGGTGAAATCAAGAGGAGCAACAAATTCAGTTATATCAGCTCTATACCATCCATAAACACTTTGACTTAATGCCATGTCTCCACAAAGCATGTCCATAAAAATGTCTTCTCCTTTTTGACCAAAGTCAGTGTGACTTCCAGTACCACCAGTTCCTGAAGTAAATGTCAAGGAGTATGCTCCAGCCATTGTACTCTCTAAAATTGCAGGTTTTACCTCAGCAGCTTCCTCAATTTGATCCGCAGTTAGGAACTGAGACGGTTGTTTGTCTAAAAAGTCTTTCTCACAACTGTAAGACAGGGCTAATATAGCCGAAGCAAAACCAATTTTTAATAATTTTTTCATGTTTTTAATATTTTATGTTTTATGTTAAAACTTTACTCGAACACCTAACGTGATTGTTGTCATAGGTGCATATAATCCTCGGCCTGAGTTACCAGTTTCACTTGTTGTTGGTAAAAATCCGTTTCTAGCTGTAGATTGAAATAAATTGTCTCCAGCCATCCAAATGTTTACTGATTGCATTCCTGCTTTCGCAACAATGTCATTACTTAATGTATATCCAACTTTTAAGTTGTTCAATGCAATAAAATCAGTTTTTGTTAAAAATCTTGTTGATGCTGAAATTGCTTGAGCATCTAAAGCGTCTGCCAATCTTGGAACGTTAGTAATGTCACCTGGTTGTGTCCATCTGTTGAAAATATCTGTATGATAGTTGTTACCTGCAGCTCCAAAACGATCACTCATTAACTCTGCGTATTGACCATCATAAGCATAACCTCCCATACTGTAAGTAAATTGAGCAGAGATATCAAAATCATGAACTCTTGCAGCCAATCTAAAAGCTCCTTGTAATTTAGGAATTGAAGATTTGTTTACATAAACCTGAGATGCTCTCGCATAAGTTTTTGTAATTTGTTTTTTCATGTTAGTATTACCAACTCTTTTTTGATACTCAACAATAGAAGTTGTTTGGTTATTGTTGTTTGTATCATTAGGGTCGTTTGGATTTTGAATAAACCAAGGACTTGTAGCACTTGAAGTAGGTTCACCAGCATCAAGAATACCATTGTCATTTAAGTCATCCCAGTATTGATACCACATTGGAGCACCATCTGCTGGATCAACTCCTGCCCATTCTCTCATGAAGAAATCAAATATAGATCTTCCAGCTGACCATGCGTATGAACCTTGAACATCTAGAAATTTTTGTTGACCTGTAGCAGGATCTAAAGGCATATTGATAATTTCGTTTTCTAAGAAAGCTCCGTTTACAGATAAGTCTAAACTAAAGTTCTCTTTTTTAACTAAATGACCAGTTAAATCAAATTCCAAACCTCTGTTCATCAATTCACCATCATTTACTGTAATAATCGCAATACCCTGAGATGGTCCAACTCTTCTACTAAAAATTAAATTATCAGTTCTTTTGTCATAGAAATCGAAAGATCCGTCTAAGAATTTCCCTAATGTAAATTCAGTACCAAATTGGAACATTTTTGATGTTTCCCAAGTTAAATCTGGATTTCCATTACCACCTGGTTGAATAGAAACTTGTCCACCTAAGTTGGTTACGTTGAAAGTATCAAAACCAGAGTAGAATCCTACACCACCTTGATCACCATTGATACCATAAGAAGCTTTCAATTTTAAGAATTTAATCAAGTTATTATCTTTTAAGAAGTCCTCTTGACTCATTACCCAAGAAGCTCCAACTGAACCAAAAGTACCCCACTTGTCGTTTACAAAACGAGAAGAACCGTCAGTTCTTAAAGATCCTGAGAAAAAGTATTTTTCATCAAAGCTATAGTTTACTTGACCAAAGTATGATTCTACAGACCATCCTTGATTAAAACTTGTTGGTGTAGAAGTCATTTCAATAAAGTTATTCAACTCTAAAATAAATGGACTTGCCATGTTTCTTGCTGCTTGTGAAATGAAGTTTTGATCAAAATCAAAACTTTCATGCGCCGCTAAAACATCTAAGCTGTGTTTACCCCAAGATTTGTTAAATCTTAAAATCTGTTGGAAGTTTTGAGTTAAATTTTGTGTTGTACTGATAGATAATCTTCCGTTATCTGGAGCAAATGAACCATAAAAAGGATTGATAAAATCTCTATTTTCGCTTGTAGAGTATTGTGTACCATATTTCACTTGGAAATTCAAATTACTAGTTAGTTTGAAATCAAAGTCAAAATTTGCATTCAACTCATGTCTGTCTGTTTGATCTAAGTCTAATACAGCAGAAGCAACAGGGTTTAAACTGTTTGCGTTAGGTCTATTAATACCATAATCATATAAGAAACCACCTAACAAAGGATCTGGAATTTTGTCTCCATTTGCGTCTCTTTCAAAAACTGGATAGATAGGAGCCATTTTATCAGCAAATTCGAAGATGTTTTCAGCACCATTTGTTTGACCATTGTTAGTACTAGTTGAGAAAGCATAACCAGCATTTGCGCCTATTTTTAACCAAGGTTTGATTTCAGAGTTTAAGTTCAAACGAGTAGTATATCTTTTGTAGTTTGAATTGATAACAATACCATTATCTTCTAAAAATCCAAAAGATGCGAAGTAATTCGAAGTACTACTACCTCCACCCATACGTAAGTTTGCTTCGTATCTTGTTGCAGCATTTAAAGCTTCATCAGCATATCTTTCAGGAGTATATTTTCTTGTTACTCCAGGTCTTACAGATTTAGTTACAGGATCAATTAAATCAGCAGCAGTAGCAACATTCCACATATTGTAACCATTACCAATTCCATTTGCACCAAGTAACCTTCCGTTTGCGAATGCAACTGGATCTGCATTATTTGTAGCAACACCTCTGTTGTATAGACCTTCCCATACCAAACCAATGTATTGCTCAGGATTAGATACTACATCATATCTAGGAATTAATTGGTCATTGATACTTGATTTGATGTCAACTTCAATATAAGATTTATCAGAAGTACCTTTTTTAGTAGTAATTACAATTACACCATTAGCACCTCTAGAACCATAGATTGCAGTAGCAGTTGCATCTTTCAAAACTGTTGTACTTTCGATATCAGAAGGGTTGATAGAGTTGATACTTCCAGAAAAAGGAATACCATCAACAACATACAAAGGAGCTCTGTTTCCATTAACAGAACCAAAACCTCTAATTCTAACTGCAGCAACAGAACCAGGTTGTCCAGAACCATTAATTACTGTAACCCCAGCAACCTCACCAATCAAGGCTTGAGTTACGTTTGAAAAGTTTTTAGCTTCTAGTTTTTCTTTACTAACTACCGAAGCTGTTCCTGTAAAGGATTTTTTTGTAGAAGTACCATACCCTACAACAACAATCTCATCCAATACATTACTTTCTTGTTCTAACTTAACATTGATTGTGTTAGCACTTCCTACAGTTCTTTCAACAGTTTTGTATCCTAAATATCTAAAAACAAGCACATCGCCAGCTTTAGCTTTAATAGAATACTTTCCATCGAAGTCTGTTTCTTGACCACTTAAGGTTCCTTTTACAAGAACACTTACGCCTGGCAAAGCACCAGATTCTTCAGTAACTGTACCAGAAATAGTCTTTTCTTGTGCAAAGGAAATTTGCACCACAAACGCTAGTAATAGCGTTAAAAATCCATTAAACTTTGTCTTCATTGTATAATTATTTGAATTAATTAGTGCCAAAAGTCTTAAATTAAACTTAAAAAAACAATTTTTTAACATTAAAAAATTCATCAACTATGTTAAATAAATAAAAAAACCAACCCGCAAGGGTTGGTTTTGATAAAAAATATGTTTTTTCTTAATTATTTAAACAACCAAAGTTTGGTGTCTAATTCATCAGGTCCTTGAGCAGCGATAGCAGCGTTGTAGTTTACTTCATTTAATGAACCAGCAGTTGCTGAATATCCATGTCTTTGAGGTATACCTGTTGCATTCGATAATAAATCAGCTGCAATGATTAAAGGAATTCTTGAATCTGTCCCTTCTGCTTTAAATCTTCTCCATTCAGCCCAGCTGTTATAACCTTGCATGTATAATGATACCCACTTTTCATAAGCAATATCTGCTATTCCAGTATAAGGATTTGCAGCAATATATGTAGAGATGTCAGCAGCAGCTACACCCCATTGTTGCATAGAAGCTGTAATTGCTTGAGCATAAAGTGTAGCTGCATTTTCAGTTGTCCATCCTTTTGCAGCGGCTTCAGCTCTTGCAAATAATACTTCTGCATACGTGTATATCATTAATGGTGCATCACCTACTGTAATAATATTTGATGTGATAAATGAATAGTTTGCTGTTGCAGAGTTTGATTTTCCATAAGGAGCACCAACAAAAGTACTAGTGCTAGTAGAAACATCAGCGTACTTAGCCAATCTTGGATCTTCTGGAGCTGTATTTGTTCCAGTACCAATCAAAGCATTTACAAATACATCACTTACTAAATAATCTTTTCTTCCTTGATCAACAAAATGATCTTGCCAAGGATTGTCATTTGTATCTTCTGAAAGGTATGTATATTGAATGTTTCCAGCGTTTGATGAAATTGCACCAACACGTCCTTCGTTAAATTTAGTTCTACCTGTAGTTGGGTCAGCTTTAGATAAACGAAGTCCCATGACCATTTTAATAGTATTACCAAAAGTTCTCCATCTTGTCATATCACCACCAAAAAGGATATCGCCATCAGGACCATTACCTGAATCAATCATTCCTAAAGCTGCGTCTAATTCAGTAAAAAGACCCATATAGATATCTTGTTGAGAATCGTATTTTGGCTTTGTATTATTCGAAGCATCATTTGCTTCTGAGTATGGTAAATACCCCCATCTTTCAGTCATTAGTTGATAGTAATACACTTTAAGAATGGTTGCTACTGCCATTTGGTTTCCGTTTGAACCATACGCTTGTGCACCAATTTTTAATTCTGCATCAGAATTGATTCTGACGATTTCTTTAATATCTTGCATTAACGCATAGAATCCATTTGGGTCCCAGTTTAATGTTTGATATCTAGATTCTTCATCATATTGACCGTTTGATAAGTATTGAACATAAATGTTTGATGTTCTGCTTGATACAACGCCATCTATACCTCTTTGAACATTTGTTAAAAGAAGCGATGGTACTGCATTACTTGGGCTATTTGGATCTACATTCGTGTCTCCAAAATCTACTGTATTACAAGCTGTAAAAGAAACGATTACAGAAAGTACCAGTAATTTTAATTTGTTAATTTTTTTCATTTTTAAATACTTTTTTTTAATTAAAACGTCATTCTTACATTTATACCAACTGTTCTTACGTTTGGTAATTGTCCACCTTCTGTCCAGTTTACACCATTTGCTGTTTCAATTTCTGAAGGATCTAATCCTGGAATTGCAGAGTGTATTAACCATACGTTATTAGCGAAAACTCCTAAGTTTAATTTCTTAAACGGTGTTTTTGATAACATTGCTGCAGGTAAATCATAATCTAAACGAACAGTTCTTAATTTCACATAAGAAGCATCATACAACCATCTTTCGTGTAAAGCGAATAATCGACCCCAATAGGTTTGAGCTTCTACGTTGTAGCTTACAGGAGCGCCAGTTGTTGAGTCAACTCCTTCTATTAAAACACCACCACCATCAGCAACTGCATCTCTTACAGGGTTGCCAAGGTTATTTAATCCTACAGTTTCAATTCCTAAACCAGAATAGTTGTTAAACATTCTTGTTACAGAAAATACTTTTCCACCACTTTGGAAATCAATATCAAAACCTAAGTTAAAGTTTTTGTAACGGATATTGTTAGATAAACCTCCTGTAAAGTCAGGTAAAACGTTTCCTAAATACTGATTTGTATCATATAATGGATTACCTGTTGAAGATAAAATCATGTTACCATCAGCATCTCTTCTGAAAGCTCTACCATAGATAGCTCCCCATTCTTCACCAACTCTCTCTTGTAATTGAATGCCTCTCCAAGAAGATGATAAAACGTTTACGTCAACTCCATCAGCAATTGCATCAACTGTTCTTTTTAATGTTGAGAAGTTAGAAAATACATTCCACTCAAAATCTTCAGATTTGATAGGAGAGAAGTTTAAACCAATCTCGATACCATTTGATGTTTGTTGACCACTGTTTAAGAAAGTTTGTGTAAATCCAGTAGCCCCATCCAAAGATACTGTTGATGGTAAGTCTTTATCTTTTCTGCTAAAGTATGTTATATCTAAATCAATTTTATTATTAAATAATTTTAATTCTGTACCAAATTCAAAATCTTGTCTTTGTCCACCAGATAATTGTGGGTTTGCAAAAGTACCTTGGCTGCTTAAAGTACCTGAACTTCCATAAGGAGTTCCAATATCAAAAGTAGGACTTAATACATACCTTGCAGGTAAAAATGGTCCAGATGCAGCACTAGCTCTTAATTTTCCAAAAGAAATAATGTCGTTTTGTGGAATCAATTTAGAGAAAATAAAACTTACAGATCCTCCGTACGTTTCTACTCTATTATCATCTGGGTTTGCAGTAGATCCCCAATCAAATCTTGCAGAACCGTCTACAAATAACATGTCTTTGTATCCCAAAGAAACTTTTGCAAAAACACCTTGAGATTTTTGTTTGTATTGAGAATTTGTTACTGTAGGTCTATCAACTGAAGTACTTAAACTATAAAAATTTAAGGTAGTTAATCCACCAACAGTGTTTCCTTGCAAAGTTTCACCACCTAAAGTGATCAATTCAAAACCAGCACTTGCATTAAAATCTAAATCTTCACTTAAATCTTTCGAATAATTCATAATTCCAAATACCTCATCTCTGTAATCAAAACTGTCATTTTCGCTGTAAGATGGTAAATTTAAACCACCGAATGCAGTACGATTATTTGATTCAAAGGAAGCATACGTTTTTCTTAATTCGATATATCCATTTAAGTTATCGTTCACGGTATAGTTTAAACCCATTCTACCATAGGTAGCATTTTTTGTTTGAAAGTTTAAATTTTCATTGGTTTCGAAGAATGGAGAATCCCAATATAATGGTCTAGTGTCTGTTGGGCTGTTAATGTTCCAAGATACAAATGAACCATTTCTATTGTAATTTCTTACTCTATCCATGTCTAATTGACGTTGCCACCATTGGTTAAAGTTAGATGCAACGTTACCATATCCATTGTCAGGAAAGTTTTTAGTTCTTCTGTCTTGGTAGTTAATGTTTGCGTAGGCTTCTAATTTATCAGTAATATTAAAACGAATATTTGTGTAGGCTTGTACTTGTCTTCTTGATGAGTTAGGCATTACACTTGTTCTATCGATATTTACAATACCTCCTTTAACGCTGTATCCTTCACCGCCTTTAGTAAAATCTACAGTTGTATTGTTTACAACTCCAGTATCAAAAAAGTCTTTTACGTTATTTGGTTGTGCGGAAAAAGCTCTTAATTTCCCAAATTCAGGATCTCCTTGAATCCAAGAATCCCAATGACGCACCATTTGTCCGTTCATTCTTGGTCCCCAGCTTTCATCAGCATAATACTCTACCATTGATTGACCGTCAAAAGCAGACCAAGATGCAGGGTGTTGTGCAGGGTTGAATGTAAATGTGTTGAAATCTTGAGAGTATCCACCACCATATTCATTTTGATAGCTTGGTAATAAATATACATTTTCCATAGCTGTACTATGGTTTAATGTAATTGTAGATTGCCCTTTTTTAGCAGTTTTAGTAGTAATGATAATGATACCACTAAATGCCTCTGGACCATATAAAGCAGTTGCTGCTGCTCCTTTAAGAACCGTTAAATCAGCAATATCATCTGTATTGATATCAGAAATACTATTTACTTTTACGTTATCAACGATATAAAGTGAAATACTTTGACCTCTTAAACGAATTCCAGAATTACCAAACCCTGCTGAAGGTGCTCCAACAGCTTGTACACCAGAAACTCTTCCTGCTAAAGCATTGTTTAAGTCAGTTTCTCTTGTTCTAACTAGGTTTTCAGGTTTCACTGATTGCTGAGAAAAACCAAGAGCTTTTTTGTCTCTTTTAATACCTAGTGAAGTAATTACAATTTCATCTAAAATACCTGCATCCTCCTCTAATACTACATCAATAGTATTTGAAGCGCCAACTTTCTTTTCAGATGTTTTGTACCCTACATAACTAAAGCTCAGGACGTCACCAGCTTTTGCTTTAATTGTGTACTTTCCATTAAAATCAGTTTCTGTTCCGGTTTTAGTTCCCTTTACAAGAACACTTACTCCAGGTAAATTCCCAGAGCTATCGGAAACAGTTCCAGAAACTGTTTTTTCTTGTGCAAATGAGATTTGCACAACCAACGCTAGTAAAAGCGTTAAAATCCCTTTTAACTTTGTTTTCATTGTTTGTTATGTTTGAATTAATTGCGACAAATATCTAAATTAATTGTTAAACTTCAAATAATAAATGTTAAAATATGTTAAAACGATTATAAAAATTTAGTAAAAATTAAAATATGTTGAATAATTAATAATGATTTAAAAATAACTTTTCCAGCTTACAGCTAGCTTAACTTCCTTAAAATCAATAGTATTGCTATTGTTTTTTCCTGCAGAAGCGTTTATATTTAATTGTGAATTTCCGGTATTAAAAAGATATCCAATTCCTAAACCTAAAGCATTTTTTTGTTCATTAAATGATGAAAATCGCCCAAAATCTGTTATGGTATATAAATAAGAAGTCGAATTTGTTAAAATTCTGTACTCAATATTGAAAAAAGTGTAGCTTTCTGTAAATATACTTTGCTCGTTAAATCCGCGAATTGAATTTGCACCTCCAATTCTAAAAAGTTCATTCGTTAAATAGGTGTCAGAATTCAAATATCCAGTTTCATTTCTTATATAAAGGCTATTTCTGGGGTTTATGTCCCAAATATAAGATAGGTTTGTTTTAATTTTAAATTGATTGGAAATATCATTCGATGTTTTTCTTTTTCCGAATGCTGGATTGATCTCAAAATGAAATTTGTTAAAATAAAAAACATCATTTCTGGGTTTTGTATATGAAAAGTAAATTCCATAGAAATTATTTGAGAATGTTTCAATATTATTTTCCAATAATTGTTCTAAATTTTCAGAAGATTCTGATTCATATTGAACGCCTAATTTGTAAAAACTATCTAGACTAAATTTTAAATTTGCTTTAAAATTCGTGTTTAAAAAAGTAGAATCCTGTTTGTAAATAGAAAATGCAATTTCAGGACTAAAAATCGAATTGAAGATGTATGGAATTTCTGTAGTTATTTTAAATTCTTGACGCTCTTCAGCGATACTGTTCCAAAAAATTTCAAAACGTTCGCCTGTATTTATAATGTTTTGAAATCTTACATCCAACATTCCATTAAATAATACTCCGCCATTTTCTTTAGAAGCAAAATTTACAATTCCGTCAATGCTGTTATTTTGTCTTTTTGATAGATATACATAAAGTTTTGTTGAGTCTTTAGTAAACAATACTTCAGGAGGTTTAATTTCTTTAATGAAAGGTAGGTTTTTGCTATTTGTTGAAATTTCTTCCATTTTTTTCTGATTAAAAATGGTTGAAGGTTTGATTCTGAAATAATTCTTTAAAAATGAAATGGGAAAATTTTCATATCCTTTTATGACAATCTTTTGGATGGTTCTTTTTTCAGAGGGATTAATTTCTAAATCAGCAAAAAGAGTTTTGTCTTTAATTTGAATGTTTTTTAATTGAACTTTTGAAAAAGATTTTCCTTGATTATCTAGAGATTCCGAAATGGAAAACAGCGTTTGCTTTAAATCTCTCATTTTTATTTCAAATGAGTTGTTGCTTAGTTTGATGTTTTTAATAATATTGTTTTCAGTCGAATCAATTTTAATGATAGCTTTTTCTATAAATTCATTTAAAGAAAAATAGGCTACATACTTTTTGTCTATATTTTTGATACTATCTATGGTATTGGTAAAATAGCCTAAACTTTTAAGAAGGTTTGCGACTCTCTCAATCTCTAAATTTATGGAAGTAGTATTTTTTGATTTTTTTTGATAATTAATTTCATCTAAAACATCCTGTTCGCTTTTGTTTTTTGAAATCAATTCCAAAGAAAATTCTTGAGAAAATCCTTCCAAAGAAATTATCAGAAAAAAACTTACATATATACAATATAGAAAAGTAACTTTCAATGTTTGATTAATTTGAGCGTAAATGTACTTCAAATAGATAAAATTTTTAGTCTTAAAAATTTCTGATAAAAAAATAACTTATTGATTTTTGAATAATTAGAAATTAATTGTACATTTGCACACCCAAAAAACAGGGGAAAGTTTAATTATAAACGAAAAACAGTAATAATTTAGTATGCCAACTATTCAACAATTAGTTCGTAAAGGAAGAACCAAAATAACTAAGAAGAGTAAATCGGCTGCTTTGTCGTCTTGTCCTCAAAGACGTGGAGTTTGTACGCGAGTTTATACTACAACACCAAAAAAACCTAATTCAGCAATGCGTAAAGTTGCCAGAGTTAGATTGACAAATGGTAATGAGATAAACGCATACATCCCAGGTGAAGGACACAACTTACAAGAGCACTCGATAGTATTAGTTAGAGGTGGAAGAGTAAAAGATTTACCAGGTGTAAAGTATCACGTAGTTCGTGGAGCTTTAGATACAGCAGGTGTTGCAGGAAGAACGCAACGAAGATCTAAATATGGAGCAAAACGCCCAAAACCAGGTCAACCAGCAGCTGCACCAGCAAAAGGTAAGAAAAAGTAATTTAAAATCTTTTAATGTAAAGACATGAGAAAAAGAAGAGCCAAAAAAAGAGAGCTTTTACCAGATCCAAAGTTCAATGACCAATTGGTTACACGTTTTGTAAATAACTTAATGTGGGATGGTAAAAAATCTGTGGCGTTTAAAGTATTTTACGATGCATTAGACATTGTAGAACAAAGAAAAACAGATGCTGAAAAATCAGCATTAGAAGTTTGGAAAGAAGGATTGTCAAATGTTATGCCTCACGTAGAAGTTCGTTCAAGACGAGTAGGTGGTGCTACATTTCAAATCCCAATGCAAATTAGACCAGATCGTAAAGTGTCTATGGCAATAAAATGGATGATTACGTACACTAGAAAACGTAATGAAAAAACCATGGCTCAGCGTTTAGCTGCTGAAATTTTAGCCGCGGCTAAAGAAGAAGGAGCGGCTGTTAAGAAAAGAATGGATACTCATAAAATGGCAGAAGCTAATAAAGCATTCTCGCACTTTAGATTCTAAAAGAAATGTCAAGAAATTTAAAATTCACAAGAAATATTGGGATTGCAGCGCATATTGATGCTGGAAAAACAACTACTACAGAACGTATTTTATACTACACAGGTGTATCTCACAAAATTGGTGAAGTACATGATGGTGCTGCAACTATGGACTGGATGGAGCAAGAGCAAGAAAGAGGGATTACAATTACTTCTGCTGCTACAACTTGCGAATGGATATTTCCAAGAGAAAATGGGCAACCAACTGATGATTCAAACAGTTTTCATTTCAATATCATTGATACTCCAGGTCACGTAGATTTTACTGTTGAGGTAAATAGATCTTTACGTGTATTGGATGGGTTAGTTTTCTTATTTTCAGCAGTTGATGGTGTTGAACCACAATCTGAAACAAACTGGAGATTAGCAGATAATTATAAAGTGCCAAGAATTGGTTTCGTTAATAAAATGGACCGTCAAGGGTCTGATTTTATGATGGTTAATAACCAAGTAAAGGAAATGTTAGGTTCAAATGCTGTGCCTATTGTTTTACCAATTGGTGACGAATCTGATTTTAGAGGTGTTGTTGATTTAGTAAAAAATAGAGCTATTATTTGGCATGATGAAACTTTAGGAGCAACTTTTGATATTATTGATATTCCAGAAGATCTTAAAGAAGAAGCAAGACAATACAGAGCCTTATTAATTGAAGAAGTTGCAGGATATGATGAAAATCTTTTGGAGAAATTCATGGAAGATGAAGATTCAATTACCGAAGATGAAATTCATGCTGCTTTAAGAGCTGCTGTGATGGATATGGCAATCATACCAATGATTTGCGGTTCATCATTTAAAAATAAAGGTGTGCAGTTTTTATTAGATGCTGTATGTCGTTATTTACCTTCTCCTTTAGATAGAGAAAATATTTTTGGTACTGATCCTGAAACAGGATTGGAAATTTCACGTAAGCCAGATGCAAAAGAGCCATTTGCAGCTTTAGCGTTTAAAATTGCTACTGATCCTTTCGTAGGACGTTTAGCTTTCTTTAGAGCATATTCTGGTAGATTAGATGCTGGTTCTTATGTGTTAAACAATACATCTGGAAAAAAAGAACGTATCTCTAGAATTTATCAAATGCACGCTAATAAGCAAAATGCAATTGATTTTATTGAAGCTGGAGATATTGGTGCTGCAGTAGGATTTAAATCAATCAAAACAGGAGATACTCTTTCTGATGAAAAGCATCCAATTGTTTTAGAGTCGATGAATTTCCCTGATCCAGTAATTGGTATTGCTGTTGAACCAAAAACAAAAGCTGACGTTGATAAATTAGGTATGGCTTTAGCAAAATTAGCTGAAGAAGATCCTACTTTTACAGTAAGAACTGATGAAGCTTCAGGTCAAACAATCATATCAGGAATGGGTGAGTTACACTTAGATATTATTGTAGATCGTTTAAAACGTGAGTTTAAAGTTGATGTAAATCAAGGTCAACCACAAGTTGAATATAAAGAAGCAATTACTGCTGTTGCAGAACACAGAGAAGTTTACAAAAAACAATCTGGTGGACGTGGTAAATTTGCTGATATCGTTTTCAGAATGGGACCTGCAGATGCTGGTGTTCAAGGATTGCAATTCGAATCAGTTATCAAAGGAGGAAATATTCCAAAAGAATTTGTTCCGTCAATTGAAAAAGGATTTAGAGAAGCAATGAAAAACGGACCATTGGCTGGTTACGAAATGGATTCTATGAAGGTTACAGTATTGGATGGTTCTTTCCACGCTGTCGATTCTGATCAGTTATCATTCGAATTAGCTGCTAAAATGGGTTACAAAGCTGCTGCAAAAGCTGCAAAAGCAAAAATTATGGAGCCTATCATGAAGTTAGAAGTTTTAACTCCTGAAGAAAACATGGGTGATATCGTTGGTGATTTAAACAGAAGAAGAGGTCAAGTTTCAGATATGTCTGATAGAGCTGGATCTAAAGTTGTAAAAGCTACAGTTCCATTATCAGAAATGTTTGGATATGTAACTGCTTTAAGAACGATGTCTTCAGGAAGAGCAACATCAACAATGGAATTTTCACATTACGAAGAAACACCTTCAGGTATTTCGGAGTCAGTGATTGCAGCTGCTAAAGGATAATCTACTAAATAAAAAACGATGAGTCAAAAAATTAGAATAAAATTAAAATCTTACGATTACAATTTGGTAGATAAATCTGCTGAAAAAATCGTTAAGACTGTAAAGAGTACAGGAGCTGTTGTTAACGGTCCTATTCCTTTACCAACGAATAAAAAAATATTTACGGTTTTGCGTTCACCTCACGTGAATAAAAAATCTAGAGAACAATTTCAGTTATCTGCCTACAAACGTTTGTTAGATATTTACAGTTCATCTTCAAAAACGATTGATGCATTGATGAAATTAGAACTTCCTAGTGGAGTAGAAGTAGAAATTAAAGTATAATTTTTTTAATTATTTCGGTTTAGCTATTTGGTAAACCGAAATAATTTTATACTTTTGCAACCCGAAATAGAGTAGGGTAAATATATTTTTATGATTTTCATAAAAATAAGTACATGTCCAGAGCGTTTCGCGAAGGAAAAACGGTAAAAACAAATTCAGCGTTGAAAGTGTTTTTTACGCTGTTTTTTTTTTAATTGAAACTCAAAGGAACAAAAAACAAGAAAAATTAATTAATAATTAAAACATGTCTGGGTTAATAGGTAGAAAAATTGGAATGACCAGCTTATTTGATGAAAACGGGAAGAATATTCCTTGTACAGTAATCGAAGCAGGTCCTTGCGTTGTTACCCAAGTCAGAACCAAAGAGGTTGACGGCTACAATGCGTTACAACTTGGTTTCGATGACAAAAAGGCAAAGAGTTCTAACAAAGCGTTAGACGGTCACTTTAAAAAAGCTGGCACCACTGCTAAGAAAAAAGTCGTTGAATTCCAAGGGTTTGAAGAAGAGTATAAATTAGGAGATTCCCTAACAGTAAGTGTTTTTGCTGAAGGAGAATTTGTTGATGTATCAGGTGTTTCTAAAGGAAAAGGTTTTCAGGGTGTTGTTAAACTTCATGGCTTTGCCGGAGTTGGACAAGCTACTCATGGACAACACAACCGTTTAAGAGCTCCAGGTTCAGTAGGTGCTGCATCTTATCCAGCTAGAGTATTCAAAGGAATGCGCATGGCAGGAAGAATGGGTGGTGATAATGTGAAAGTACAAAACTTAAAAGTATTAAAAGTAGTTCCTGAAAAGAATTTACTTGTTGTTAAAGGAGCTATTCCTGGACACAAAAATGCTTTTGTAACTATTCAGAAATAATGGAAGTAGCAGTTTTAGATATTACAGGAAAAGATACAGGTAGAAAAGTTGAACTTTCTAGCGATGTATTTGGAATAGCACCAAACGATCATGCAATTTATTTAGATGTAAAACAATTTCTTGCGAATCAAAGACAAGGAACACATAAATCTAAAGAAAAAGCAGAAGTTTCTGGTTCTACAAGAAAAATTAAAAAGCAAAAAGGTACTGGTACTGCAAGAGCAGGTTCAATTAAATCAGGAGTTTTTAGAGGTGGAGGTCGTTTTTTCGGACCTAGACCAAGAAGTTACTCTTTTAAATTGAATAAAAACTTAAAGCGTTTAGCGCGTAAGTCAGCTTTGAGTATCCAAGCTAATCAACACAATTTAGTAGTTATTGAAGATTTCAATTTTGAATCTCCAAGAACTAAAAATTTCGTTGATATTTTAAAAGCTTTAGAGTTAGATACTAAAAAATCATTGTTTGTTTTAGGAGACATCAATGAGAACGTGTATTTATCATCAAGAAATTTAAAATCTTCTAAAGTAATCAATGCTTCAGAATTAAATACTTATGGTATTTTAAATGCTAATAAAATTGTGTTTACTGAAGGTTCTTTGGAAGGAATTCATACAAACTTAAATAAATAGGGATTCAAAATGAGTATTTTAATAAAACCTATTATTACAGAGAAAGCAACAAACGACAGTGAAGTTAACAATCGTTACTCATTTGTTGTTGCAAAGAAAGCTAATAAATTAGAAATTAAATCAGCAGTTCAGTCTGCTTACGGAGTTTCTATAGAAAGCGTTAAAACTTTGAATTATCCAGTTCAAAAAAGTACAAAGTATACTAAAAAAGGTTTAGTTACTGGTACAAAAGGAGGATTCAAAAAAGCAATCGTACAGTTAGCTGAAGGAGAAAGTATTGATTTTTATAACAATCTATAAGAAAAATAGACAACAATGTCAGTTAGAAAATTAAAACCAATAACACCAGGTCAGCGTTTTAGAGTTGTAAATGGGTTCGACACCATTACGACTGATAAGCCGGAGAAAAGTTTAATTTCTTCGAAAAAAAGAACTGGAGGTCGAAACAGTCAGGGAAGAATGACAACCCGAAATATCGGTGGAGGTCATAAACAAAAATATCGTGTTATCGATTTTAAAAGAGATAAACCAGGTATTCCTGCAACAGTAAAAACAATTGAATACGATCCAAATCGTACTGCATTTATAGCATTGTTATTTTATGCTGATGGAGAAAAACGTTATGTGATTGCTCAAAATGGTTTACAAGTTGATCAAGTAATTATTTCTGGTAGTGGTATTGCTCCTGAAATTGGAAATACATTACCATTAAGTGAAATTCCTTTAGGAACTACAATTTCTTGTATAGAATTACGTCCTGGACAAGGTGCTGTAATGGCTCGTTCTGCAGGTTCTTTTGCTCAATTAATGGCAAGAGACGGTAAATATGCAACTGTAAAACTTCCTTCAGGTGAAACAAGATTAATTCTTTTAACTTGTATGGCTACAATTGGAGTTGTTTCTAACTCTGATCACCAATTATTAGTTTCTGGTAAAGCTGGTAGAAGAAGATGGTTAGGAAGAAGACCAAGAGTGAATGCAGTAAGAATGAACCCTGTTGATCACCCTATGGGAGGTGGTGAAGGTCGTGCTTCTGGAGGTCACCCAAGATCAAGAAATGGTATTCCTGCTAAAGGATACAAAACTAGATCTAAGACTAAAGCTAGTAACAAGTATATTGTAGAACGTAGAAAGAAATAATAAGTTATGGCAAGATCATTAAAAAAAGGACCTTTCGTTCACTATAAATTAGAGAAAAAAGTGTTAGCTAATGTAGAGGCTGGAAGCAAAACTGTAATCAAAACTTGGTCTAGAGCAAGTATGATTACTCCAGACTTTGTAGGACAAACGATTGCTGTTCATAACGGACGTCAGTTTGTACCAGTATATGTTACAGAAAACATGGTAGGGCACAAATTAGGTGAATTTTCACCAACTCGTTCTTTTAGAGGACATGCAGGTGCTAAAAATAAAGGTAAAAAATAGTAGGAAATGGGAGTTCGTAAAAAAAACATGGCAGATCAGATAAAAGCAGAGAAAAAGCAACGCGCTTTTGCTAAGCTTACTAACTGTCCTACATCACCAAGAAAAATGCGTTTGGTTGCTGATCAAGTAAGAGGCGTTGAAGTTGAAAAAGCTTTAGCTATTTTGAAATTTAGCCCAAAAGATGCATCAAAAAATTTAGAGAAATTGTTATTATCTGCTATTGCAAATTGGCAAGCTAAGAATGAAACCTCTAGTATTGAAGATGCTGGTTTATTTGTAAAATCTATTTGTGTAGATAGCGCTGGAATGTTAAAAAGATTAAGACCAGCTCCACAAGGACGTGCTCATAGAATTCGCAAGCGTTCTAATCACGTTACATTAGAGTTAGGAAGTAAAAATTTAAGTAATTAATCTAAGTAGAAATGGGACAAAAAACGAATCCAATAGGAAATCGATTAGGAATCATCAGAGGTTGGGAGTCTAACTGGTTTGGTGGAAATGACTACGGAGATAAAATTGCTGAAGATGATAAGATAAGAAAGTATGTAAATGCAAGATTATCAAAAGCAAGTGTTTCTAGAATATTTATTGAGCGTACACTTAAACTTGTAACCGTTACTATCACTACTGCACGTCCAGGTATCATTATTGGTAAAGGAGGTCAAGAGGTAGACAAGTTAAAAGAAGAGCTTAAAAAAATTACTGGAAAAGAAGTTCAAATCAATATTTTTGAAATTAAACGTCCAGAGTTAGATGCAAATTTAGTTGCTATCAGCGTTGCTCGTCAAATTGAGAATAGAATTTCTTACAAGAGAGCTATTAAAATGGCAATCACTTCAACAATGAAAATGAACGCTGAAGGTATTAAAATTCAGATTTCAGGTCGTTTGAATGGTGCTGAAATGGCACGTTCTGAACATTTTAAAGAAGGAAGAATTCCTTTATCAACGTTCAGAGCTGATATCGATTATTCACTTGCTGAAGCTCATACTACCTATGGAAGATTAGGGATTAAAGTATGGATTATGAAGGGTGAGGTTTATGGAAAAAGAGAATTATCTCCATTAGTAGGTTTAACTAAAAAGCAAGCTCCTACAAAAGGTGGTGCTCCAAGTCCTGCTAAGCGTCAACCTCGTAAAAGAAAATAATTTTTAAATTAGAAATTAAAAATGTTACAGCCAAAAAGAGTAAAATACCGTAAGGTACAGAAGTTGAAAGGAAGCATGTCTGGAATCTCTGGAAGAGGTACACAGCTTTCTAACGGAATGTTTGGTATCAAATCTTTAGATCAAGATTTATTAACTTCAAGACAAATTGAGGCAGCTCGTATTGCAGCTACCCGTTTTATGAAGAGAGAAGGGCAGTTGTGGATTAAAATATTCCCAGATAAACCAATTACCAAAAAACCTTTAGAGGTACGTATGGGTAAAGGTAAGGGTGCGCCAGATCATTATGTTTCTGTCATCAAACCAGGAAGAATTTTATTCGAAGTAGGTGGTGTTCCTCTTGAAGTTGCAAAAGAAGCTTTAAGATTAGCTGCTCAAAAACTTCCTGTGAAAACAAGATTTATTGTAGCTAGAGATTTTGATTTTAACGCATAATTCTAAACAAAATGAAACAAGCAGAAATAAAAGAATTATCCTTAGCAGACCTACAAGAGAAGCTAGGAGTGTTGAATAAAAACTACAATGATCTTAAAATGGCACATACAATTACACCGCTTGAAAATCCGTTGCAATTAAGAAGCCTAAGAAGAACTGTAGCAAGAATTGCAACAGAGTTAACAAAAAGAGAATTACAATAATTCTATAGTCAGTTTTAAAGATGGAAAAAAGAAATCTTAGAAAAGAGAGAATAGGTGTTGTTTCTAGTAACAAAATGGAAAAATCTATTGTTGTTTCAGAAGTAAAAAGAGTTAAACACCCAATGTACGGAAAGTTCGTATTAAAAACTAAGAAGTACGTTGCACACGACGAAAAGAATGATTGCAACGAAGGTGATACTGTTAGGATCATGGAAACAAGACCTATGAGTAAATCTAAACGTTGGAGATTAGTAGAAATCCTAGAAAGAGCGAAATAATATGTTACAGACAGAATCAAGATTAAAAGTAGCAGATAATACTGGAGCTAAAGAAGTTTTAGTAATTAGAGTTTTAGGAGGAACTAGAAAACGTTATGCAAGTATTGGAGACAAAATTGTAGTAGCTATTAAATCTGCAACTCCTAACGGAACTGTAAAAAAAGGTCAAGTATCTAGAGCAGTTGTTGTAAGAACCAAAAAAGAGGTAAGACGTAAAGACGGTTCATATATCCGTTTTGACGATAATGCTTGTGTGCTTTTAAATCCTGCAGAGGAAATGAGAGGAACACGTGTATTTGGTCCTGTAGCTCGTGAACTTCGTGAAAAACAATTCATGAAAATAGTATCATTAGCACCTGAAGTGCTTTAAATCATCACACAATGAAGAAGTTTAAAATTAAATCAGGTGATACTGTAAAAGTAATTGCTGGTGACCATAAAGGTTCTGAAGGCAAAGTATTACAAATCATCAAAGACAAAGACAGAGTTTTAGTAGAAGGTGTAAACTTAGTTTCTAAACATACAAAACCTAGTGCACAAAATCCACAAGGAGGTATTGTAAAAAAAGAAGCATCTATGCACATCTCAAATGTAATGTTGGTTGATGGTGATGTAGCTGTAAGAGTAGGTTATAAAGTTGATGGAGATACTAAAACTAGAATCTCTAAAAAAACTAATAAATAAGAATAATCATGAGTTACGTACCAAGATTAAAAGCAGAATATAAAGAAAGAGTGATAAGTGCTCTTACTGAAGAGTTCAGTTATAAAAATGTAATGCAAGTTCCAAAATTAGAGAAAATTGTTATCTCTAAAGGAGTTGGTGCTGCTATTGCTGATAAAAAATTAGTAGATTATGCAGTTGATGAGTTAACTAAAATAACTGGTCAAAAAGCGATTTCTACCATATCTAAAAAAGATGTTGCTAACTTCAAATTGCGTAAAGGAATGCCAATTGGAGCAAAAGTAACCTTAAGAGGAAATAAAATGTATGAGTTTTTAGACAGACTTGTTACAGCTTCTTTACCTCGTGTAAGAGATTTCAACGGAATCAAAGCTAATGGTTTTGATGGAAGAGGAAATTACAATTTAGGTATTACTGAACAAATTATTTACCCTGAGATCAATATTGACCAAGTTAAAAAAATCAACGGTATGGACATTACTTTCGTAACTACTGCCAACACTGATAAAGAAGCGAAGTCATTATTAGGAGAATTAGGTTTACCATTCAAAAAAAATTAAGAAATGGCTAAAGAATCAATGAAAGCTCGTGAACGTAAAAGAGCTAAAACTGTTGCAAAATACGCTGAAAAAAGAAAAGCTTTAAAAGAAGCTGGAGATTTTGAAGGATTGCAAAAATTACCAAAAAATGCATCACCAGTAAGAATGCACAACAGATGTAAATTAACTGGTCGTCCAAGAGGATATATGAGACAGTTTGGTTTATCTCGTGTTACATTCCGTGAAATGGCAAACCAAGGATTAATTCCTGGAGTTACCAAAGCTAGCTGGTAATACCAAAAATAAATTCAATATAATAAAATAGAATGTGTATCTTTGCACGCTCTATTTTTTTGAGTAGTAGAATTTTTAACTGATTATAGGTTCAAACATCACAAGTTAATCTTGTAGGTTCAATAGAGATTTTGAAAACCATAATCGCAATTTAAATAAATATGTATACAGATCCAATTGCGGATTATCTTACCAGAGTAAGAAATGCAATCTCTGCTGGACACAGAGTTGTAGAAATTCCAGCTTCAAATTTGAAGAAGGAAATGACAAAAATTTTGTTCGATCAAGGTTATATTTTAAGTTATCAGTTTAATTCTGATAAAGTTCAAGGGTCTATTAAGATTGCTTTGAAATATGACAAAGACACAAAAGAGTCAGTAATAAGAAAAATCCAACGAATCAGTACACCAGGTTTACGTAAATACGTTGGCTCTAAAGAGATGCCAAGAGTATTAAACGGACTTGGAATTGCTATTGTTTCTACATCTAAAGGTGTAATGACAAACAAGCAAGCTCGTCAAAACAATGTTGGAGGTGAAGTTTTATGTTACGTTTATTAAACCTTAAAAGATGAGTAGAATAGGAAAAAATCCCGTTAGCATCCCACAAGGTGTAGATGTAAACATAAATGACAATTTAGTTACTGTTAAAGGAAGTTTAGGAGTATTAACTCAAACAATTTCTGAAGGAATTACTATTAAAGTTGAAAATTCCACTGTGTTTTTGGAAAGAGCTTCTGATAGTAAAATTCACACAGCACAACATGGTTTGATGAGAGCTTTGATCAATAATATGATTGAAGGTGTTAGCAAAGGTTGGACTAAAGAATTAGAATTAGTTGGTGTTGGATACAGAGCTTCAAGTCAAGGTCAAAAATTAGATTTGGCACTTGGTTTTTCTCACAACATTATTTTCGAATTAGCTCCTGAAGTAAAAGTAGAAGCTATCTCTGAAAAAGGTAAAAATCCAATCGTAAAATTAACCTCATTTGACAAACAATTAGTTGGTCATGTTGCTGCAAAGATTCGTTCTTTCAGAAGTCCTGAACCATACAAAGGAAAAGGTATCAAGTTTGTAGGTGAAAAATTAAGAAGAAAAGCAGGTAAATCTGCATAATAATAGGTATTATGGCATTATCAAAGCTAGAGAGAAGAGCTAGAATTAAGCGTAGAATCAGAAAAATTGTTTTTGGAACAGCAACCAAACCAAGACTTTCTGTTTATAGAAGTAACAAAGAAATCTATGCTCAATTAGTAGACGATGTAAACGGAGTAACATTAGCTTCTGTTTCATCAAGAGATAAAGATATTCAAGCAACGACGAAAGGAGAAGCAGCAATTGCAGTTGGTAAATCAATTGGAGCAAAGGCTTTAACAAACGGAATAGAAAATGTTGCTTTCGATAGAAATGGTTATTTATACCATGGTAGAGTTAAAGTATTAGCTGATGCTGCAAGAGAAGCTGGTTTAAAATTTTAAGAATTATGCAAGGTTATAAAAACGTAGAAAGAGTTAAACCAAGCGGATTAGAGCTTGTAGATAGATTAGTTGGTGTACAACGTGTTACCAAAGTTACAAAAGGAGGTAGAGCATTTGGTTTCTCTGCAATCGTAGTTGTTGGCGATGGAAATGGTGTTGTTGGTCATGGTTTAGGAAAATCTAAAGATGTTTCTTCTGCAATTGCAAAAGCAATTGAAGATGCAAAGAAAAACTTAATTAGAATTCCTTTAGTTGAAGGAACACTTCCTCATGAGCAAAAAGGAAAATTCGGTGGAGCAAATGTATTCATTAAACCTGCATCTCCTGGTACAGGAGTTATTGCTGGTGGTGCTGTACGTGCGGTATTAGAGTCAGTTGGAGTTCATGATGTATTATCAAAATCACAAGGTTCTTCAAACCCTCACAATGCTGTAAAAGCTACTTTTGATGCTTTATTACAATTACGTAATGCAGCTTCAATCGCTAAACAACGAGGTATTTCTTTAGAAAAAGTGTTTAACGGATAAATCTAAGAAAAATGACAAAAATAAAAGTTACACAAGTAAAAAGTCAAATTAGACGTCCTAAAGATCAAAAAAGAACTTTAGTGTCCTTAGGTTTGCGTAAAATGAACCAAACTGTTGAGCACGATGCAACGCCTTCAATTTTGGGAATGGTAAATAAAGTTTCACATTTAGTTTCTGTTCAGGAATTAAAATAAGATATTTAAGATGAGTAGTTTACATAACTTAACACCTGCAGAAGGATCTGTAAAAAAAGGCAAAAGAATCGCTCGTGGAGAAGGTTCTGGTCACGGAGGAACAGCAACCAGAGGTCACAAAGGGGCGAAATCTCGTTCAGGTTATTCTAGAAAAGTAGGTTTTGAAGGTGGTCAAATGCCACTTCAAAGACGTGTGCCGAAATTTGGTTTCACAAATATTAATCGTAAGGAATATCAGGGAATCAATTTAGAGAAGTTACAATCTTTAGTTGATAGCGGAAAATTAACTGATACAGTAAATCAAGATATTTTAGTTGCTTTAGGTTTAGTTTCTAAAAATGAATTGGTAAAAATATTAGGAAGTGGTGAATTAAAAGCTAAACTTACTATTACTGTACACAAATTTACAGCAACAGCAAAAGCGGCTATTGAAGCTGCTGGCGGAGAAGCTGTAACTTTATAAGATCGAGTAAATGATGAATTTTATAAATACATTAAAAGACATTTTCAAGATTGAAGAACTTAAAAATAAGATTCTTCTTACAATCGGTTTAATTGCTGTATATCGTTTTATGGCTGCAGTTCCACTTCCTGGAATTGATCCATTACAATTATCTGCTTTAAAAGAGAGTACTTCTGGAGGTCTTTTAGGTTTATTAAACGCATTTACTGGAGGGGCATTTGCTAGAGCATCTGTTATGGCTTTGGGTATTATGCCTTATATTTCTGCATCTATTGTAGTTCAGTTAATGGGAATTGCGGTTCCATATTTACAAAAATTACAAAAGGATGGAGAAAGTGGAAGAAAGAAAATTACACAAATAACAAGATGGTTGACTATTGGTATTACTTTAGTTCAAGCTCCAACGTATATTACTGCTATTAAAACACAATTTGGATTAGGTCCAGAAGCTTTTTTAGTGAGTGGTGCTACATTTTGGATTTCATCTATCATCATTTTAACTGCAGGAACAATTTTTGCAATGTGGTTGGGTGAGCGTATTACTGACAAAGGAATTGGGAATGGTATTTCATTGTTAATTACTGTTGGTATTATAGCTAATTTCCCTGCTGCTTTTTTACAAGAGTTTGTTGCAAAAACAACAAATGCTGGTGCAGGTGGTGTAATGATGGTATTGATTGAAATTATACTTTGGTTTGTGGTAATTTTATTGACTGTTTTACTAGTTACTGCTGTTAGAAAAATAGCTGTTCAGTACGCTAGGAGAACTGTTGCTGGGAATGTTCAAAATGTTGCAGGTTCTAGAGATTATATTCCTTTGAAATTAAACGCAGCAGGAGTAATGCCAATCATTTTTGCGCAAGCAATTATGTTTTTGCCAGTTGCTTTAGCACAAAAGTTTCCAATTATTGCAAGTTTACAAGACATTAATGGTTTGTGGTATAATGTGATTTTTGCAGTATTGATTATCGTTTTTAGTTTTTTCTATACAGCGATTACAATACCAACAAATAAAATGGCTGATGATTTAAAAAGAAGCGGTGGTTTTATTCCAGGAATTAGACCAGGGAAGGATACTGCTGATAGATTGGATTCTATATTATCAAAAATTACATTTCCAGGCTCTCTATTTTTAGCAGCTTTGTCTATTTTACCTTCAATTGTTGTTCAATTTGGAGTGCAACAAAGTTGGGCAATGTTTTATGGTGGGACATCATTAATCATTATGGTTGGTGTGGCAATAGATACCATGCAACAAATAAATTCGTATTTGTTAAATCGTCATTATGATGGTTTAATGAAAACAGGAAATAGCAATAGAAAATCGGTTAAATAAATATGGCTAAGCAATCAGCAATTCAACAAGATGGAACAATTACAGAAGCATTATCAAATGCCATGTTTCGTGTAGAATTAGAGAATGGACATATTGTAACAGCTCACATTTCAGGAAAAATGCGCATGCATTACATCAAATTATTACCTGGTGATAAAGTGAAATTAGAAATGAGTCCTTACGATTTATCGAAAGCAAGAATTACTTACAGATACTAAATAAAAGACAACGCAGATGAAAGTTAGAGCATCAGTTAAAAAAAGAAGCGCCGACTGCAAAATAGTTCGCAGAAAAGGCAGATTATATGTAATAAATAAACAAAATCCTAGATTTAAACAAAGACAAGGGTAATGGCAAGAATAGCAGGTATAGACATTCCAAAGAACAAAAGAGGAGTTATTGCTTTAACTTACATCTTTGGTATAGGTAACAGTAGAGCTAAAAATATTTTAGCTAAAGCAAACATTGATGAAAGCATTAAAGTTCAAGACTGGAATGACGATCAAATCGCAGCAATCAGAGAACAAGTAGGAGCTTTCACAATCGAAGGTGAATTACGTTCAGAAGTTCAATTAAACATCAAACGTTTAATGGATATTGGTTGTCAAAGAGGAATTCGTCACAGATTAGGTCTTCCTTTAAGAGGTCAAAGAACAAAAAATAATTCTCGTACAAGAAAAGGTAAGAGAAAAACAGTTGCTAACAAGAAAAAATAAGTTAGAGATTAAACTAGTTCATGTATTTAGTGTGCCGTATTTTTTTAAATACAATTTACTAAACAGCATAGCTTAACAACAAAAAAATTATGGCAAAAGCAAGTGCAAAAAAACGTAAAGTAATAGTAGATGCTATTGGAGAAGCTCACATCAATGCTACTTTTAATAATATCATCATTTCTTTAACAAACAAAAAAGGAGACGTAGTTTCTTGGTCATCTGCAGGTAAGATGGGCTTTAGAGGTTCTAAAAAGAATACTCCTTATGCAGCTCAATTAGCAGCAGAAGATTGTTCAGCAGTAGCTAAAGAAGCTGGTTTACGTAAAGTAAAAGTTTTCGTAAAAGGTCCAGGAAATGGAAGAGAATCTGCAATTAGATCTCTACACAATGCTGGTATTGAAGTAACTGAAATTATTGATGTTACGCCAATTCCACACAATGGATGTCGTCCTCCAAAAAGAAGAAGAGTATAAGTTAATTATTTAATTCTGATAGGATTTAGATTATCGAAGGATTAGCCTTAATTCATAATCCCTATCAATAAAAACAACAAAAATGGCAAGATACACAGGACCAAAAACTAAAATTGCCCGTAAATTCGGTGAAGCAATTTTTGGTGAAGACAAAAACTTCGAAAAAAGAAACTTTCCTCCAGGACAGCACGGTGCTGCAAAACGTAGAGGAAAAAAATCTGAATATGCTACCCAGTTAATGGAAAAGCAAAAAGCAAAATATACCTATGGTATTTTAGAGCGTCAATTCAGTAACCTTTTCAAAAAAGCGCAAGCTTCTCAAGGAATTACAGGTGAAATTTTATTACAACTTTGTGAGTCTAGATTAGACAACGTAGTTTACAGAATGGGAATTTCTCCTTCTAGAAGTGGTGCACGTCAATTAGTTTCTCACAGACACATTACTGTGAATGGTGAAATCGTTAATATTCCATCATACAGATTAAAAGAGGGTGATGTTATTGCTGTAAGAGAAAAATCGAAATCTTTACAAGCTATCGAAAACTCATTGATTTCATCAAACAATACCGTTTACGAATGGTTGACTTGGAATTCTGACAAAAAAGAAGGTACTTTCGTTAAAGTTCCAGCTAGATTGCAAATTCCAGAAAACATCAAAGAACAATTAATAGTAGAATTATATTCTAAATAATATAGTAATCATATTGGTATTTAGCCAAAGGGTTTATAAGTATTTCTTCACACTTTTAAACCGCGCAACTTTATAACAATTAAAACGAAGAAAAATGGCAATTTTAAATTTTCAAAAGCCCGATAAAGTAATAATGATTGAATCTACCGATTTTACTGGTAGATTTGAATTCAGACCCTTAGAACCAGGTTTTGGTTTAACAGTTGGAAATGCTTTAAGAAGAGTTTTATTATCTTCTTTAGAAGGTTTTGCAATTACATCATTAAGAATTGATGGTGTTGAACACGAGTTTTCTACAGTTAGTGGCGTTGTTGAAGACGTAACTGAAATTATCTTAAATTTAAAACAAGTTCGTTTTAAAA
>JANQTK010000002.1 GCA_030731695.1 Polaribacter sp. | reverse complement strand
AAATAAACCTTAAAATCATGAATACCTATCATTTTTTATCAATTGGACTTGTTGCCATCATTCATTCGTATATCATGCACCTAGAAATGGTACTTTGGACAACTGAAAAAGGCATGAAAATATTTGGTATAAAGAGCAAACAATTTGCAGAAGAGACAAAAGTTTTAGCTGCAAATCAGGGTTTATACAATGGGTTTTTAGCAGTTGGTTTGTTTTGGTCAGTTTTAATTAAAAATAAAGAAATTGCACTTTTCTTTTTAAGTTGTGTTGTTATCGCTGGCATTTATGGTGCTTACTCCACAAAAAAAATTAATATCTTATACATTCAATCTATTCCAGCAATAATTGCCATCCTAATTTGTGCATTTTTGTAACTAAAACATTCCTTAAAGTGAAATTTTTAGTAATTTACAAATTCATTGAAAATTATTAAAAATGGATACTTATTTACAAAAAACTAAAGACTTACTTTTCGAATTTACACCTAGTGTTATTATTGCATTGTTAATTTTAATTATTGGATTATTCCTCATAAAATTAGTACTCAACTCCACTAAAAAAGTAATGAAGAAAAGAAATGTGGATGTTACCTTGCAAAAATTTTCTATAAACTTAGTTGGCTGGATATTAAAAATACTTTTATTCATTACAGTAATCTCTAAATTAGGCATTGCCACAACCTCATTTGCAGCAATCATTGCAGCAGCTGGTTTGGCAATAGGCTTAGCTTTACAAGGTTCACTTGGTAATTTTGCAGGAGGAGTTTTAATTATGGTTTTTAAACCCTTTAAAATAGGTGATTTAATTGAAGCGCAAGGTGAGATGGGTGTTGTAAAAGAAATAGAAATTTTTACCACAAAATTAACAGGATTGTCCAATAAAGAAATCATCATTCCAAATGGGTCATTATCCAATGGAAATATTGTGAATTATACGACAGAGGGCACTAGACGTGTTGATTTGGTAATTGGAGTTTCCTATGATGCTGACATTAAAAAAACGAAAGAAATTTTGTTGACTGTAGTTAGTTCCCATCCAAAAGTATTGCAAGAACCTACGCCACTTGTGGCTGTGTAAAATTAGCAGATAGTTCTGTGAATTTTGCTGTAAGACCTTGGTGTAACTCTGAAGATTATTGGGCAGTACATTTTGATATTACAGAAAATGTAAAGTTGGCACTTGATGCAGCCGGAATTGAAATTCCATATCCACATAGAGTGGTTGTTACTAAAAAATAAATACTAAAAAAATTAAATTCATATTAACATTTTAAAAATTTAAAACTAATTAAAATTATGTACTTTTAATCTTAAATAAATTACAACCTTTTAATTTCAAACTCATGAAAAATAATATTAAAATTTTATTACTATTAACCTTTCTTACCCCATTTATGAATTTTGGGCAAATAGGTGGTATTGTTAATGGCAATGGTACAACTTATGAAAATTTTTTTTTACCAAAAGACATTGAAGATAACTCAGTAGAATTTAATAAAATAGCTACAAAAATGTACTTTTCACAAATCTATCTTTCTTCAAAAGTAGATAACTTTAAAGAGGAAGTCTTCCTTAAATACAATATTTACAAAGATGAAATGGAATTTATAAATAACGATAAAGTTTTTTACCTAAAAAAAGATTTAGGTCGAAAAATTAGCTTTGTAGATTTAAATATTGATTACGAGGTATTTAATTACAATGG
>JANQTK010000001.1 GCA_030731695.1 Polaribacter sp. | reverse complement strand
GTGACTATAATTAAATGATTAATTTTTAGTCAACCTATTTCAGGAAAGTACATTTCCACAATGAATGGCAACGTTTAGTATATGAAAAGTAGGCGATTTCGAGGCACTAAATTTTCGGTTAAACACAAAGTTTGATGCGAGCCACAAACCTTGAATTTACTACTGTTTCGCCTATTTTTTATATACATTGTTACCACACGTTTTTTTATTTTTTGCTAATCTGCTTCACTACGAAATCTAACTGACTATCTGTTCCTTTAATTAAGCCCTCAACAGTTAAGATTACTTCTTTATCGGGCAATATTCCACTTCCTTTTGTAACTGATTTATCAGATACGTATTTATCTATTTTTACAAAAGGTACGCGAACCATTATTTTCGAATTTGGAAGTTCGTATAAGGCAGAATATTGAGCTGTATGGAAATAGTAGCCCCCTCCAGTTTCTTCACCAACAAGAGTTATATTTTTGTCGTTTTTCGCACTTAAAGCAAAAGCACTAGCAGCAGAAAAGGTATTGCCTCCAATTAAAACATACACCTTTCCTTTAAATGGTTTTTTATATGGAATCATTTCTGCTTGAGCATGGTCTTCCGTTAACAACCACCTGTCGTTTTCTTTTTTGGCTGAAGCAAAATACATTTCAAAGAATTCGCTGTAATCAGACATGGTATGAATTACATTTTCTTCGTGAGGAAGCACGTTTGTAATAGCACTTTCTGATATTCTTTGTTTAAAAGGCACATCCGTTAAAAAAGCGTACAAGTTAATTGCGTTGATTCTGTACCCTCCAATGTTTTGCCTTATATCTATTATCAGATTTTTAGCCTTCTTTTTCTTAATTTCTTTAAATAAATCAATCAGTTTTGATTTAAATTCTTTAGGATCCAAACCAAATGAATTCACAGTTAGTACTGCAGTATTTATGGAATCTATATAATAAAGAAATGGCCACTTTTCAGCTATTCTAGTTTTAAAGTATTCCATTCGATTTGCATCTTGGTGATATTCTGCAAAATGAGAACTCCTGTTAGGGTACCTGTTTCCTATGCTTTCAAATGATTTAGGGGCAATTTCAATTGTTTTAGTTTCACCGTCTGGGGTCATGTGTCTTACAGAATAGCTTTCTCTATTACCATATTCGTAATAGTAAAGTATGCCAAACTCTTTTTCTATTTGACGGTATTTTTTTGTTAGATTATAACCATCTGACGGTGCATACTTCAATAAGTCTTTTAGAATAGTTTGAGAAGACGTGCTGTCAATAGACATTATTTCAGAACCTACCGGAATTCCATAATCATCCGTGTCAGTATATAGTTTTCCATCTATGATTTTCAACAGTAATGGAAACATTGCAGGTAAAGTGTCAATTTTTGGATGTAGGATGTTTAGATGACCATCTTTTACATTATCCGCTAAATAAGAAATAGATTTGAACAAGTCGTTGGATGTTTTTACACCCTTTATTACTTTTTGTTCAAATGAATTGAAAATACTATCCCACTCAGTCTCTGAAGTATATTCATACATACTTGGGTGTCCAATTGTCAAGATTTCTTTGAAAATTGTGTAATCTTCTGAAACCTGTTCTCTTGACAACTCCTTCTGACCAAAAATTGAAAATGGGAGAAGTAAAAAGATTATTATGATACTGTGTATTTTCATAATGTGTGGTAACGTTTTTGTATAAATAAAGTTGCGTTTTTGACAACGAGGAATTTCCGGAGGA